>NZ_JBIMJQ010000001.1:0-156616 GCF_043674215.1 Streptococcus sp. A22 | reverse complement strand
TTCTGTTTGGGCTAGCCCAGACAGCTTAACCTCTGGATCTCTAGTTATCAATGAACTTGTTGCACTTGACTTGACAATGTGCGAACTTTTTTTCATCAGAAAAAGACTTACTGTTATTTTTTGTCTAAATTTCACTGCAATTGTGGCATACTATTTTTGAGTTAAGAAAGTGGATCAATTTATGAATTCAAAAAATAGTAAGTATCGGATATGAATTTTGGTATCGAAAGTGGCTGGGGTAATAAGAAAACCATTTTAAAAATTTGGTCTGGGTTGTCTATACACACTTTGGACAGATGGCTACGTGAAATGAAGAAGAGTAAAAAATTTCGAGATGCAGTTATTAATCCATCACATAAAACATTTTTTGTTCAAATTGACCGATTTGAAGAATTTCTGAGATATAAGGACAAAAAGAAAATAAAACAATGAAGACGAAAATAAAAAAAAATGGTAGAATAGATGAGTTAGCTATCTATTTTAAAAAGCTTGATTTTGCCCAATAACTGCCCATTTCTTATAAATAATATCAAGTTAGGCTCACAAAAGCCCAAAGTAAAGGAGTTTTAATCCCATGGCAATTATTCAATGGTTTCCGGGGCACATGTCCAAGGCGCGCCGTCAGGTTCAGGAAAATATTAAGCACGTGGACTTCGTGACCATTTTGGTCGATGCCCGTCTGCCCCTATCCAGTCGGAACCCCATGCTGACTAAAATTGTCGGCGACAAACCCAAACTCATGATTTTAAATAAGGTTGATTTGGCGGATCCTGCCCGTACTAAAGAATGGCAGAGCTACTATGAAAGTCAAGGGATGAAAACCTTGGCCATCAATTCAAAAGAGCAGTCCACAGTCAAAAAAGTGACCGACGCAGCAAAAAGCCTAATGAAGGATAAGCTAGAGCGTCTCCGCGAACGTGGTATTCAAAACGAAACCCTACGGACCATGATTATCGGTATTCCAAATGCAGGCAAGTCAACGCTCATGAACCGTCTGGCAGGCAAGAAAATCGCTGTCGTAGGAAACAAGCCCGGCGTCACCAAGGGACAGCAGTGGCTCAAGTCTAATAAGGATTTGGAAATTCTCGATACGCCAGGTATTCTCTGGCCGAAATTTGAGGACCAAGAAGTCGGGCTCAAGTTGGCATTGACAGGGGCTATCAAAGACCAGCTCTTGCCCATGGACGAAGTTACGATTTTCGGATTAGATTACTTCAAAGCCAATTATCCTGATCGCCTGCAGGAGCGTTTCAAGGGCATGGATTTGGAGCAGGAAACGGCTGACCTCATCATAGACTGGACCCGCAAACTCGGTTTCCGCGACGACTATGACCGCTTCTACAATCTCTTTGTCAAGGAAGTGCGTGATGGCAAGTTGGGCGTCTACACATTGGACAAGGTGAGTGATTTCGATGGCAACGATTAAAGACATCAAGGCGCAGTTGGCTCAATTTACCGATTTGACGGATCCTCGCTGGGCAGAATTTGAGGCGGATGAGCGAGCGGGTGTCCAGACTGCTATCAAGCAGCGTCGCTCTGCCATTCTTAAAGAAATCCAAGAAGATGAACGCTTGGAGACAATGCTGGTCTACGAGAAGGTTCTGTATGAGATTGGGCTTGAATTTGTGGCTGGGATTGACGAGGTCGGGCGTGGCCCTCTAGCAGGTCCCGTGGTGGCAGCAGCTGTTATCTTGCCCAAGGGCTGCAAAATTCGTCACCTCAACGATTCCAAGAAAATCCCCAAAGCCAAGCATCAGGCCATATATGAGGAGATTATGGAGCAGGCAGTAGCTGTGGGAATTGGTGTGATGGATAATCACATCATCGACCGAGTCAATATCTACGAGGCGACTAAATTAGCCATGTTGGAGGCCTTGGGAAAGCTGGACCAGCAACCGCAGCACCTTTTGATTGACGCCATGACATTAGACACTCCCATCCAGCAGACTTCCATCATCAAGGGTGATGCCAACAGTTTGTCAATCGCAGCAGCTTCTATTGTTGCCAAGGTGACGCGGGACCAGATGATGGCAGACTACGACCGTCAATTTCCGGGTTATGGCTTTGCCCAAAATGCTGGTTATGGTACTGCAGAGCATTTACAAGGCCTAGCAAAACATGGTGTGACACCCATTCACCGTCGGACATTTGAGCCTATCAAGTCTATGATATTGAAGTAGAATAGCTTGGAAAACAAGATGAAAAAGTCCTTACAAGTTTCAATAAGGACTTTTTATATGGACCGAGTATAGGAGGCCAGGGTTCAATGTTTTTCAAGCGGTTGTTTATTCTTGTCCAGTGTAAAACCTTCCCCTAAGACCTCGTGGGCGTCGGTAATGGTGATGAAGGCATGAGGGTCGATGCGGTGAATCAGTTCCTTGGTTTCCTGGAGTTGGCTCTTATAAATGACCGAATAAACCATATTTACTGGTGTTTTACTGTAAAATCCTTCGGCCTTGATAAAGGTAACACCGCGCTCTATCTCCGCATCAATAGCAGTAGCAATTTCCTGCGATTTCTGGGAAATAATCATCAGGCCCTTGCTGCCATAGCCACCATCTGAAATGAAATCAATGACACGAGTAGCAATGGCTACCATCATCAGGGTATAGAGGACCAGTCTCAAGTCTTTAAAAACAAGGACGATAAAGGTCAGGATGATGATATCGACAGCTAAAATGATTTGACCGATTGAATAGGGCAGATACTTATGACCGATACGGGCGATAATATCACTACCGCCAGTAGTTCCCCCAGCTTTAAAAATCAAACCCAGTCCAATTCCCATCAAAATTCCGCTAAAGGTGCTGACCAAAAATAAGTCATGTTCCAGATTGATAGTCAAGGGGAATTTTTCAAAAATTGCCAGCCAAAGCGTAACGTTAAAGGTTCCCAGAATACTTAAATAAAGAACTTTTTTGCCTAGCAATTTCCATCCGATGACGAATAGTGGAATATTAACGAGAATGTTCATCAACCAGGGCTGGATGTTGAACAAGTAGTAGAGAATGAGCGTCAGTCCAGTCACTCCGCCTTCAAATAGGTGATTGGGCATGACCAGATAGTTCAAAGAAAAGGCAAACAAGGCACTGCCAATCATGATGGTCAAAATATTTCGAATACGTAGCATAGTCTCTCCTTAGGCACGACAAGATTTTCAGCTATGTGAGTTTATATATACTAATATTGTACGTCATTTATTATTGAAATACAAGTCAATTTGTAAGTGCTTTTTCTGCTGAAATTTGTTACAATAATGAGAACAATGAAAAAGGTGGTAATCATGGAAAAAGGTCATTTTATTACATTTGAGGGACCAGATGGGGCTGGAAAGACAACGGTCTTGCAAGAGCTCTTGCCTAAATTACAGGTACTTGGTCTGGAAGTGATTACTACTAGAGAACCGGGTGGAGTTGCCATCGCAGAAGACATCCGGAAAATCATTCTTGATCCGGCCAATACAGCCATGGATCATAAAACGGAACTCCTGCTGTTCATTGCTGCTAGGAGACAGCATTTGGTTGAGAAAGTCTTGCCACCACTCCAAGAAGGGAAGATGGTCATTATTGACCGCTTTATTGACTCTTCAGTGGCCTATCAGGGACATGGTCGTGGTCTAGATATTGCCGATATTGACTGGCTCAATCACTATGCGACGGATGGGGTCGAGCCCGATTTGACCCTCTATTTCGACATAGATGCCGAAGAAGGGCTGGCAAGAATCGCCCGCAATGCTGAACGCGATGTGGACCGGTTGGATATGGAAAAAGCGGACATGCACAGACGGGTCCGACAAGGCTATTTGGCCATTTTAGAAAAAGAACCAGAGCGGTTTGTCAAAATTGATGCCAGCCAGCCCCTAGAGGCTGTTGTCCAGGACGCGCTCGGTATCATCCAAGAGCGACTATTGAAAGCAAATGAATTATAAGAATTTAAGCAACTTGCAGCCGAAACTGATTGAAGATTTCGTGCATATTTTACAAGGGAGCCATCTGGCACACGCCTATCTGTTTTCTGGTGATTTTGGGAATTTTGAAATGGCTCTGTTTTTAGCCAAGGCTATTTTCTGTACGGAAAAGACAGACTCCCTTCCCTGCGAAATGTGTCGGACCTGCCGTTTGATTGAGAGCCAGGAATTTTCGGACGTGACCATATTATCACCCCAGGGCAATACCATAAAGACGGATGCGGTCCGCGAAATCGTGAAGAATTTTTCTCAATCTGGTTTTGAATCATCGAAGCAGGTCTTTATTATCAAGGATGCGGAGAAGATGCACGTCAATGCAGCCAATTCGCTCTTGAAGGTCATAGAAGAACCCCAGTCAGAAATCTATATTTTTCTGTTGACCAATCAATTGGAAGCAGTGTTGCCAACCATCAAAAGTCGGACACAGATTGTCCAATTTCCCAAGAATCTGGCGCTTTTGGAACGCAGCTTAGAAGAATCTGGTTTGCTAAAGACCCAGGCTAGTTTATTGGCTCAGCTGGTTTCCAGTCAAGATGAAGCTCAAAAGCTAGCTAAAAACAAGTCCTTTTTGGAGGCCTTGGTCCAGGCGAGAAAGTTCATTGACCTCCTGCAGGAGCAGCCTAATCTGGCTTATTTACAGGCAGGAACCCTGGTGGGGCTTGTGCCTGAAAAAGTGGAGCAGGGGCAATTGCTGGATTTACTGACTATCCTTTTGGCGGAGAATCTGGACAAAGCGGATGCGCGTGATAGGCTGGATACATTGCTGACGGTGAAGAAAATGTGGCAGTCTAATGTTAGTCTGCAAAATTGTCTAGAATACCTCACTCTTAGTTAGAATAGAAAGTATAAGATGGATAAAAAAGATATTTTTCATGCCTTGGATGGGTTCTCGCAGAATTTATTTGAGACTCTTGCTGAGGTAGAATCAATTAAGAAAAATCTCCAGGCTGTGATTGATGAGAATACAGCTTTGCGATTGGAAAATGCCAAGATTCGTGAACGTTTGAAGAAAGAGATTGCTACTGAAAATAGGGCGACGCATTCAAGTCTAGGCAATCTGGAGGCTATTTATTTGGATGGTTTCCATATTTGCAATGACTTCTACGGTCAACGTCGGGACAATGATGAACCATGTATGTTCTGTGATGTCATATTGAATCGAGAGTAAGATGAAACTACAAAAATCATTTAAGGGACAAACAGCTTACGGCAGTCTTTACCTGGTACCGACACCGATTGGTAACCTGCAAGATATGACCTTGCGGGCTATTGACACGCTGAAAAATGTTGATCTGATTGCAGCTGAGGACACGCGCAATACAGGACTTCTCCTAAAGCAGTTCGAAATTGAAACCAAGCAGACTTCCTTTCACGAGTATAATGCCCATGAAAAAATTCCTGGGCTGATAAATTTGCTTAAATCAGGTCAATCCTTGGCCCAGGTTTCGGATGCAGGCCTACCGTCTATTTCAGACCCGGGTCATGATTTGGTTAAGGCTGCCATTGCAGAGGATATTCCAGTCATTGCCCTGCCTGGTGCCTCGGCTGGGATCACAGCTTTAATTGGATCAGGAATAGCTCCACAGCCTCATATTTTTTATGGCTTCTTACCGCGAAAATCAGGTCAGCAAAAGGAATTTTTCCAGCAAAAGCTACAGTATCCAGAAACACAGATTTTCTACGAATCTCCCTATCGTGTGGCTGATACCTTGGAAAATATGCTCGCTGTCTACGGAGATCGTCAGGTGACGGTCGTTCGTGAATTGACCAAGCTTTACGAAGAATACCAACGTGGGACCATTTCAGAATTATTGGATTTTCTAGCAGATAATCCCCTCAAAGGCGAATGCTTGATTATTGTAGCTGGAGCTAGTGATGAGGACATTCCTTCCGTAGACCAGGTCGATTTGGTAGCGGAAGTTGAGGCAGAAATCGCAGTAGGTCGCAAACCAAATCAAGCTATTAAAGAAGTTGCCAAACGCTATCAACTAAAAAAACAAGAAGTATATGACCTCTATCATGGACTGACTTAGGCTGGTCTTTTTATAATATAATTTTAGAAAAATGTATAAAAACAAGTTTATTTCAGAATAATATATGAAATTTTTCGGAAAAATTTGATGATAAACCGAATATTTAGTCACTAAAAATGGAAAATAATGGTGAAATTTCATTTTCATGTGGTATAATAGGCTCATCTTAATTTGGAGGGTTTTTATGACAATCTACAACTTTTCTGCAGGTCCTGCAGTCTTGCCAAAACCAGTGCTGGAAAAGGCACAAGCTGAATTTTTGGATTACAATGGTTCGGGAATGAGTGTGTTGGAGATGTCCCATCGCTCCAAGGATTTCGACGATATTATTAAAGGTGCTGAGGCGATCCTGCGCGAGCTGATGGCTATTCCAGATAACTATAAGGTTATTTTCTTGCAGGGTGGTGCATCCCTTGAATTTACCATGATTCCGCTCAATTTTGCCAAGGGCAAGAAAGCCTACTATTTGGCTGGTGGTTCATGGGGGAAAAAAGCCTATACTGAGGCTGTCAAGCTGTCTAAAACTATTGACTTTGAGCCAATTTTGCTGGGTTCTTCTGAGGAAATTACCTATGCAGAATTGCCTACATTTGACAAAAATGACATCGACCCAAATGCAGCCTATGTGCATTTGACTACCAACAATACAATTGAAGGAACAGCAGTTTATGATATTCCAGATACCAATGGTGTACCTGTGATTGGTGACATGTCGTCAAACATCTTGGCAGCTCGCTATAATGTGGAAGATTTTGCCATGATTTATGCAGGTGCTCAGAAAAATATAGGCCCTGCAGGTGTGACAGTGGTTATCGTCCGTGAAGATTTCCTCAACGACGAGCCAGTACTTTCAAGCATGCTGGACTACCGTATCCAAGCAGACAATGAGTCACTTTACAATACACCGCCAGCTTACTCTATCTACATTTCAAAACTTGTCTTTGAATGGGTCAAAGAAATCGGTGGCGTTGATGAAATGGAAAAAATCAACCGCGAAAAAGCTGGTCTGCTCTACGATTACATTGACCAGTCTGCTTTCTATACCAACCCTGTTCGCATCAAGGAACAGCGCTCAGTGGCCAACATTCCATTTGTATCACCAAGCGAAGAATTGGATACTAAGTTTGTCAAAGAAGCAACGGCAGCTGGCTTTAAGAACATCAAGGGTCACCGTTCCGTTGGCGGCATGCGTGCTTCCTTGTATAATGCCTTCCCACGTCAAGGCGTTGTAGACTTGATTGACTTCATGAAGAAATTTGCTGCGGAGAATGCCTAATGGAAATCCGTCTGGCACATCCCAATGAAGTCGAGGTCATCGAAGCAATCTTTCAAGAGGCACGAGCTTACTTAGCGGCCTCTGGCATTGACCAATGGCAGGGAGAGTATCCAAGCGCGAGTGAGGCGATCGAGGATATCTTGTCTGGTAAGGGTTATGTGGGCTTGGTAGATGGCAAGATTGTGGCTTATGCAGCGGTTCATCGTGGTCAGGAAGAGGCCTATGAGGCAATCTATGACGGCAAATGGCAGCACAATAATCCAGTCTATACGACCTTTCATCGTGTGGCAGTGTCAGCCAGTGTTCGTGGTCAAAAGTTTTGTCAGACCTTCTTGCAGGGCTTGATTGAAGGCCAGAAGGGACCAGATTTCCGTTGTGATACCCACGAGCAAAATAAGGCTATGCAACATATCTTGCTGAAGTTGGGCTATGTCTATTGTGGCAAGGTTCCCATTGACGGGGAACGCCTGGCCTATCAAAAAATCAAACACAAGAGCGAACGCAGTCTATATCAAGAGGTGAATGAAGATGACCGTTGGCTCCTAAACTCAAATTAAAAAATGAAAGTAGGGCGGAAGCTAATCCGCCTTTTTGGTAAAAAAATGGTATTTAGCGTTAGAACTTTTAATAATATCAACCAGGTTGGTCTCAAGGAACTGGGCAATCGTTTCCAGATAGATGGGGATCAGGCAGGCAATCCTGATGCCTTTATCATCCGTTCTGAAAACCTGCATGGCTTTGATTTTCCAGAAAATCTCAAGGCTATTGCCCGTGCTGGTGCTGGTACAAACAATATTCCAATTGATGTGGCAACTGAAAAAGGGATTGTGGTCTTCAATACCCCAGGTGCCAATGCCAATGCGGTAAAAGAAGCGGTTATCGCCTCTATTCTCCTGTCTGCTCGTGATTATATCGGTGCGACTACCTGGACCAATACCCTGTCTGGCGACGATGTGCCAAATCAGGTCGAGGCAGGTAAAAAGCAGTTTGCTGGGACAGAGATTTCTGGCAAGACACTCGGTGTCATCGGTCTGGGTGCTATCGGTGCTCGTATTGCAAATGATGCTCGTCGTCTAGGTATGAATGTCCTTGGTTACGACCCGTATGTGTCTGTTGAGACAGCCTGGACCATTTCTAGCCACGTCAAGCGCGTGGATGATTTGAAGGAAATCTTTACCCAGTCAGACTACATCACCGTTCATGTGCCATTGACTGACAAGACTCGTGAGCTCTTCAATGCAGACAGCTTTGCTCTCATGAAAAAAGGGGTTACCTTGGTCAATTTTGCCCGTGGTGAATTGGTCAACAACGCTGATTTGTTTGAGGCGATTGATGCAGGTGTTGTTAAAAACTATGTGACGGACTTTGGTACAGAAGAGGTCCTCAACAAACCGCACATTACAGTCTTTCCGCACGTTGGTGGATCGACCGAGGAGGCGGAGCTCAACTGTGCCATTGCGGCTGGTCAGACCATTCGTCAATTTATGGAGACGGGTGAGATTATCAACTCTGTCAACTTCCCGAATGTTAAGCAATTCCTCGATGCACCGTATCGCATTACCTTGATCAACAAAAATGTGCCAAATATCGTGGCGACGATCACGACAGCTGTGTCTGAGCTAGGGATTAACATCGACAATATCATCAACCGTTCTAAGGGTGACTATGCCTATACCTTGCTGGATTTAGACGAGGCAGATAAGTCTAAAATTGACAGCCTGGTGGCTAAGTTTGAAGACCTGGATGCTATTATCAAGGTTCGTGTCATTAAACATAAATAATGCTATACAAACAAATCTACACTAGTCCCCTAGGCCCCATTTCTTTGATTGCGAGTGACCAGGGCTTGGTAGGGGCTTGGTTTCATTGTCAGAAGTATTTTGAGAGGGGAGTGGCAGAGGAAATTTCTCTCACTCCTCATCCTCATTTGGACCATGCAGCACGCTTGTTGGCAAATTATTTTGCTGGAAAATTCCCTGACTTTAGCCAATTACCACTGGATTTACGAGGGACGGATTTTCAAATGAAGGTCTGGAGAATTTTACAAGAAATTCCTGTAGGTCAGACGACAAGCTACGGTCAGATTGCCAAGGCCTTGGACATCCAATCAGGTCAGGCAATCGGCGGAGCAGTGGGAAGAAATCCCTTGTCTATCATCATTCCCTGTCACCGTGTTCTGTCAAGTGACATGAAGTTGACTGGCTATGCTGGGGGCTTGGATAGAAAAATTTGGCTCCTGCAACATGAAAATCCGTATTTTGAGGTGAGGAAATGATTTTATTTTACGAATATCCAAAATGTTCAACCTGTCGGGCAGCTAAGGCTGAGCTCAAAAAACTGGGTCTAGAATTTGAAGCTATCGACATCAAGGCAACACCGCCCAAGGCTGCTCAATTGAAAGAGTGGATGGATGCGACTGGATTGGAGTTGAAAAAGTATTTCAATACATCGGGCAACAGCTATCGCGAATTGGGTTTGAAAGACAAGTTTGCAGACTTGACGGTTGATGAGGCCTTGGATTTGTTGGCCAATGATGGTATGTTGATTAAGCGCCCCTTGCTCATTCAGGATGGGAAAATTCTTCAGATTGGTTACAAGACACCATACGAAAATCTCGGTTTCTAGGCCGAGATTTTTTCTTATAAAGCATATTCAACTGAGATGTACTCATGCTGTTTTTGCAGGAGATAGAGCATCTGTGGTTTTTCAGCCAGCAATTGTTGCACTAACTGGTGTTCCACATCGTGCAGATTGATTTTTACCCGGATGTTCATACCTTGTTTGAAGATGTGAATATCTATATCTTGAGCATCTTCATCAAGATAAGAACCAAGAATTTGATAGATGGATTCATGGATTTCAGGCACATGGGTTGTTCCGTTGGCCAGTTCCTTGAAGGCAGTTAGGAGACCATTCCAAGGCTCCTTAAAGGAAATCAAGGCCAAGGCCACAGTCAGGAAAAAGTCACCGGTGTAGTGGAGAAATCCAAGCGGTCCATTGATTGGGACAAAGAATAGCAGTAGGATTGCCAAGCCAATGGCCCCTGAGATGAGCCCGTCGACCAAATTTCCTTTTGCCTCTGCCAAAATGATCGTTGACATGTGGTTGAGTTTGGCGCTCATGTGGAGATTGTAGAGATAAAGGGCAATACAGACGAAAAACATCGTAACTGAATAAGGAATAACAGGCCCTGTGGTCATCTGATTTCCAATGCCATTGACAAAATAGGCAAAGGCTGTTGCACTAGTTTCGAGGACAGCAAACAATAGTAAGAGCAGGGTCGCCAGTGATTTCATAATGGCGTAGAGAGGTTCTAAAAAGTAAAGTCCCTGCGGAAAGGTTGCTGTTTTCTTGTGGCTATTTTTTGAAATATAGAATGCGACTAGAGATGATACGAAAGCAATCAGTGAGAATACGCCATCCAGGAACAGGGCATTCATGCCAGTGATGATATAGACTGCCACTCCAGCGGTTCCGCTAAGTCCGTTGACGATAGCTGATACAGTGAGTGATTTTCGTTCGATTTTCTTGTTGTTCATGTTTCCTCCTTTAATGATATCTATATATTTATTATACCACAAAAAGTAATCGTTTTCAAATCAGATACATTTAAAAACCCAGCATTTGCCGGGTTTTAATTATCAAATAAACTAAAAATTAAATGCTTATTTCCATCACAATTGGTGTGTGGTCTTGGCGAGCACCGGAGTCAATCATAGCTGATTTGGTCACCTTGTCAGCGATACGGTCGCTAACCAACCAGTAGTCGATTCTCCAACCTGTGTTGTTGATTTTGCTGGTGCGGCTGCGTTGTGCCCACCAAGTATACGCATTGAGGACATCACCATGCAAGTGGCGGAAGGTATCCGTGAAGCCTTTGGCAAGCAGGTTGGTAAAACCTTCACGCTCTTCATCTGTAAACCCTGGTGACTGGCGGTTGCTGGCTGGGTTGGCAAGGTCGATTTCTTTGTGAGCAACGTTGTAGTCACCTGTGGCTAAGACAGGCTTTTGGCTGTCAAGCTGTGATAGGTATTCGGCATACTGGACGTCCCAGATTTGGCGGTCTGAAAGTCTCTTCAAGCCATCGCCAGCATTTGGCGTATAAACCTGGGTAACATAGAAGTCGTCAAACTCTAGCGTGATGATGCGCCCCTCAGAATCCATAGTGGTCGGAGCACCAATTTCCGGGAAGGTAATGGTTGGTGTTAGATGATTTTTATAAAGGAAGAGGGTGCCAGCGTAGCCCTTGCGTGCAGGCTCAACCGATGAACGCCATGTATTGGCATAGCCTGGGAAGTAGCCTTCGAGGATTTCCAAATGCTTTTTGGTCGGTCCCTTGTCAGACAGCTTGGTCTCCTGAATGGCGATGATGTCTGCATCCTCAGCGACTAAGGTGTCAATGACAGCGCGCGAGAGTAGGGCGCGTGGCGATTCCGCAGTCAGGGCCGCGTTTAGGGAGTCAATGTTCCATGAGATGAGTTTCATATTCTATCCTTTTCACTTTTTCTATCGCTCCATTATACCAAAATTCCCCCATTGATGCGACTGAGAAAAACTGAAATAAAATATTGTTTTCGCTTTCACAAGTGGGAAAATATGCTATAATATAACTAGAATTGATATGGAGGAGATTTCTATGAAAAGACAATTGATTGGATTAGCCTGGCTGGCTCTTGTGCTAGAAATGGCTATATACTACTGGTACAATCTACCAGCTCTCAACATTTGGAGCCTGGGTTTTTGGTTATTCTTGCTCCAATCTCTGGGGCTGATCTGGTTGATACTGGTCTTCTCGTCCGCAGGCGGTATGGTCCAGAAGGTGACAAAAATCTCTGGACGCAATCGTTCTGTTGACACCTATCAGCTCAAGCCCAACGGGCTACCTAGTTATCTCCGTTGGTTTGGTCGCCTGCTACTGGGGATTGTCCTTGTCTTAACCCTGCTTGGTGCTCTCAATACTCGCATTTTCCGTGCCAAGGACTATGCTGGTGTCATCACAGTTCAGGATGCGGATTTCAAGGCGGATTTCCCAGAGACAGATATTTCTAGACTGGCTCTCCTGGATCGGGCATCAGCTGAGAAGATTGGAGATACCTATCTAGGCACCATTGACAAGGTTTCTCAGTTCGGTATTTCGGATGATTATCGCCAGATTACCATTGGCCAGCAACCTTTTCGCGTGTCGCCTTTGGAATATAAGTCTTTTTGGAAATGGCTGAGCAACCACCAAGATGGGATTGGCTACTATGTCAAGGTTAACCAGACGACAGGAAAAGCAGAGCTTGCCAAGCTGGCACAGGCCATGCATTTCTCCGATTCAGAATATTGGTTCAATGATACCAAGCGTCATCTGCGAATTCAATATCCGACCACGATTTTTGGTAATCCCTCCTTTGAAGTTGACGACCAGGGCAACCCCTACTATATTGCTACGATCTATCAACCGAAATTCGGTCTGTCATCCAATGACCCAACAGGTGCTATCGTACTAGATGCCGTTACAGGAGAAAGCAAGCGGTATAGCTTAGCTGACATTCCAGAATGGGTAGACCGTGTCTACTCTGCCGAAAATGTCATCAGCCGTGTTGATGACCATTATACTTATCAAAATGGTTTCTGGAATACGGTCTTTAGCCAAACCGGCGTTAAAAATACGACTGACAGCTACAACTATATTTCAATCGGTTCGGATATCTATCTCTACACAGGGATTACTTCAGCTACAGCAGATTCATCTAACCTGGGCTTTATTCTAGTCAATATGCGTACCCGTGATATAACCAACTACAAGCTGGCATCAGCAACCGAGACAGCCGCCCAAGAATCGGCTGAAGGAGAAGTCCAAGAAAAAGGCTACCAAGCAACGGCACCAAGTCTGGTCAAGCTAGCCGACACCGCCTACTACCTTGTTTCTCTCAAGGACGACGCCGGTCTAGTAAAATCCTATGCCCTGGTCGATGCCGAAGATTACCAGCAGGTGACAGTTAACAATGACGTGGCAACCTTGATTTCTCAGGTATCCGGGGCAGATGCCTCTAGCTTGTCAGGTCTGGCAAGCACAGCAGATGGACAAGGGGCAGAAGAGCTCGAGACTGTCTCTGGTAAAATCGAGGCCTTGGGTAGTCAGATGATTGCTGGCTCAACGGTCTACTATATCCAGTCGGAAGGCAAGATTTATAAGGTCAAGGCGACGGAAGACAGTACAGACAAGTTACCATTTATCAAAGTCGGCGATAACTTTATCGGTCAGCTGGATAAGAAGAATTACTTGATTCAATTCCAAGTCGAAAATGAGTAGATGCTCGGAGGACAGCTAGATGCATGTTTTGATTGCGCCAGATTCTTTTAAGGAATCCTTGGCCGCTCCAGATGTGGCTAGGATTATAAAAAATGGATTTTCAAAGGTATTTCCAGAGGCCTCCTACGATTTGATGCCGCTTGGAGATGGAGGAGAGGGGACGCTGGATAGCCTGGTGCATAGTTTGGGATTAAACAGGCAATCAACCCAGGTTACCGGTCCTTTTGGGGAGAACATTCAGGTTCAATATGCAGTAAAAGGAAGTTTGGCCATGTTTGAAATGGCTGAGCTTGTGGGTCTGGCTTCTATTCCAATAGAAAGTCGGGCTCCATTACAGATTCAGACCAGAGGACTGGGGGAGCTCATTGTCCATCTGGTTGAGGCCGGTATGGAGCGAATTATGATTGGAGTGGGTGGTTCCGCTAGTCATGATGGTGGAATGGGCATGGCGGCTGGCTTGGGATTTCAATTCTTCGATAAGGATGGTCAGGAGTTGGAGCCGATAGGGGCCAATTTGGGCAAGGTGGTCAGCTATTCCAAACCCGATACAGGATTTGATAGTGCTGCCATTCAGATTGATTTAATCACTGATGTGACCAATCCCTTGTGCGGGCAGAATGGGGCGACCTATATATTTGCAGCTCAAAAAGGATTGGCACCGGAAAGGTTTGCCCAAGTTGATCAGGAGATGCACGATTTTTATCAGCTCGTTAATCCTGATTTGATTGAAAAGGAGGGAGCTGGTGCGGGCGGCGGTATGGCTGCAGGGCTCTGTGCCTTTGCCGGCGCTACAATTCATTCGGGTATTGACTTTGTGCTGGATCAGCTGGATTTTGAACAACGTGCTAGCCAGGCT
This sequence comes from Streptococcus sp. A22, assembly GCF_043674215.1. Taxonomy (NCBI): domain Bacteria; kingdom Bacillati; phylum Bacillota; class Bacilli; order Lactobacillales; family Streptococcaceae; genus Streptococcus; species Streptococcus sp. A22. The sequence goes on along the minus strand of NZ_JBIMJQ010000001.1, from coordinate 142,186 downwards.
AATCTGGTGATAGTTGGTGAAGGCCGTCTGGATCGACAGAGTCTTTCTGGTAAGACTCCGATTGGTGTTGCCCGCCGGGTCAAGCAGGGAGTACCTGTTGTTGCGATATGTGGTAGTCTTGCGGACGATTTGCCTGATTTTCCTTTTGAAAATATCTGCGCCGCATTTCCCATTATCTCTAAACTAGCGAGCTTAGAGGAGTCGCTGGCTTTAGCGGAAGTGAACCTGGAAAGAACAGCTGAACAAATAGCACGCATTCTGAAAATATCACAAGCATGGAAAGATGGGCTCTAGCCTGTCTTTTTCTTGTGAAATAGCTATTCTTGACCGAATTTCGGGCGTGTGATATACTTGGAAACATGGTACAATCATACTCAGAAAACGCAAACCACAATATGCGCCGGCCTGTTGTCAAGGAAGAAATTGTGGACTTTATGCGGACACGTCAGGCGCAGAATAGAGGATTTTTGAAAGAGCTCGAAGTCTTTGCTCAGAAGGAAAATATTCCGGTCATCCCACATGAGACGGTAGCCTTTTTCCGCCTGCTCTTGCAGACCCTGCAACCGCAGAATATTCTTGAAATTGGTACAGCAATCGGCTTTTCGGCCCTTTTGATGGCTGAAAATAGTCCAAATGCTCAGATTACGACTATTGATCGCAACGAGGAAATGATTGGTCTAGCCAAAGAAAATTTTGCCAAGTATGATAGTCGCAAGCAGATTTCCTTGCTGGAAGGGGAGGCCATGGAGTTACTTCCAACTCTGGTCGATGACCAGTATGACTTTGTTTTCATGGATTCTGCCAAGTCCAAATATATCGTTTTCTTGCCTGAAGTTCTGAAGAAGGTTAAGCTGGGTGGTATCATTGTCATCGATGATATTTTCCAGGGAGGCGATGTGGCTAAGGACATCATGGAAGTGCGTCGTGGTCAGCGGACCATTTACAAGGGTTTACAGAAACTCTTCAATGCGACCTTGGATAATCCAGATTTGACAGCCAGTCTTGTTTCACTCAGTGATGGGCTCCTGATGCTCCGTAAAAATTTGGAAAATGTTGAGCTGAATCTAGATGATATTTAAGAATTTTATAAGATTTTATGGTATAATGGATGGGTTAAAGAAAGAAGGAGTGTTAATTTTCGAATGAAATCAAGAAAAATTATTGCTGGTGCGGTAACATTGTTAGCAGCAGTTACCCTAGCAGCTTGTACTTCATCAACTGATAAGGATATTGTCAGCTTAAAAGGGCAAACCATTACTGTTTCGGAATTCTATGACGAAGTAAAAAACAATCCAAATGCTCAGCAGGTTCTCTTGTCTATGCTGATTACAGAAGTATTTGAAGAAAATTACGGAGACAAGGTATCAGACAAGGAAGTCACTGAGGCTTTTGATAAAATGGCAGAGCAGTATGGTGATTCATTCCAGCAGGCCCTGGCATCAGCTGGCTTGAATACAGAGAGCTATAAGCAACAAATCCGTACCAATAAATTGGTTGAGTATGCTGTTAAACAAGCAGCAGAAAAAGAGTTGACAGATGACAACTATAAGGCTGCCTATGAAAACTATACGCCAGAAGTAACGGCGCGTGTCATCCAATTGACAGACGAAGCTAAGGCGAAAGAAATCTTGGCAAAAGCCCAGGAAGACGGTGCTGATTTCGCCCAATTGGCTAAGGATAATTCAGCAGACAGCAATACTAAGGACAAGGGTGGAGAAGTCAAGTTTGACTCTACTTCAACAGAAGTGCCAAAAGAAGTTCAACAAGCAGTCTTTGCACTTGACAATGGCCAAGTTGGCGCGTCTATCGTCCCTGTGGTTGACCCGACAACTTATACAACAAGTTACTATGTTGTAAAATTGGAAAGCAAAACTGAAAAAGCAAAAGATTGGAAAGAATACAAAGACAAGTTGAAAGAAGTCATTCTTACAGCTAAGCAAAACGATGCAGCCTTCATTTCGACTGTTGTTTCAGAAGAGTTGAAAGCAGCTAACGTTAAGGTCAAAGACCCAGCCTTCCAAAACATTCTTTCTCAGTATATTCCATCTGAAGTTAATTCATCTTCAACAGACGCTTCGTCTTCGACAGATGCTTCATCAAGCTCTGAAGAAAAGAAAGATGAAAACAAATAATCTATCGAGAATGGATGGTTATCCACTCAGTTCAGAAAATTGGCGGTCGCTGCGAGCCATCTGAGTAAATCATCTTGCTACTCGTTAGCACAATTGAATAGTGAGAACCTGTATCCAGAGCTCAGTACCTTAGTACCTAAGTCGAGGTTGGCTTACCTGTGAATACAGATTCTGAATGAAGAATGACAAGTCATTGAATGAAGGTGGTACCGCGGTTTTTCGCCCTTCGTTTGGTTTCTTGTCATTTTTTTGGAGGTTATCATGAAAGAATTTCTTGTGAAACAGCGGTTCACCTTTGGTGGAGAAAAATTCGATATTCAGGATAGTCAGGGCAATCTAGCCTATCAGGTTCAGGGTTCCTTCCTGGAAATTCCCAAGCGGTTCACTATTGTAAACAGCCAAGGACAGGAAATCAGTCAGATTACCAAGAAATTTCTGACCTGGCTACCTCAATTTACCATTGACATGGCCAGCGGGCATTCCTTTTATCTGAAACAGAAATTGACTTTCTTTAGAGATAAATACTCGGTGGAAAATCTGGGGCTAGCTCTTGAGGGCAATATCTGGGATTTGGATTTTCGACTGCGGACGGCCGACGGTCAGCTGGTAGCTGAAATCTCCAAAGAACTTTTTCACCTAACTTCTCATTATTCGGTTAAAGTTTACCACGACGACTATGCTGATTTAGTTATTTCCCTAGTCATCGCCATTGACTATGTGGAGATGCTGGAATCTGCATCAAGCTAAACATCATTAAACAAACAAAAAACGAAAGGAATGGTTCAGTTAATCAGTCTAACTGAACCCGCCCGGAAGGTTCGGAAAAAAATAAACTGTCTAGGAAGTAAGGATTTCCTGCCAGTTTCCTATTTTTCAGTCGCCTTCTAATCGGGCTTGGTATCTTAATTATGAAAAATTTATCTTCTGCTCAAATTCGTCAAATGTGGTTGGATTTCTGGAAATCAAAAGGCCACTCTGTTGAGCCTTCTGCCAATCTTGTTCCAGTTAACGACCCAACTTTGCTTTGGATTAACTCTGGTGTGGCGACCCTGAAAAAATATTTCGACGGCTCTGTCATTCCTGAAAATCCACGGATTACCAACGCGCAAAAATCAATCCGTACCAATGACATTGAAAATGTTGGTAAGACCGCTCGCCACCACACCATGTTTGAAATGCTGGGCAACTTCTCTATCGGTGATTATTTCCGTGATGAGGCCATTGAGTGGGGCTATGAGCTCTTGACAAGTCCAGAATGGTTTGCCTTTCCAAAAGACAAGCTCTACATGACCTACTATCCAGATGATAAGGATTCCTACAACCGCTGGATTGCGCTTGGTGTAGACCCAAGTCACCTCATTCCACTCGAGGATAATTTCTGGGAAATCGGTGCGGGACCTTCTGGACCCGATACGGAAATTTTCTTCGACCGTGGTACAGACTTTGACCCTGAAAATATCGGCATTCGTTTGCTGGAAGAAGACATTGAAAACGACCGTTACATCGAGATTTGGAACATCGTTCTTTCACAATTCAACGCTGACCCAGCAGTTCCGCGTTCAGAGTACAAGGAATTGCCAAATAAAAACATCGATACGGGTGCAGGTTTGGAGCGTTTGGCAGCTATTTTCCAAGGGGCTAAGACTAACTTTGAAACCGACCTCTTCTTGCCAATCATTCGTGAAGTAGAAAAGATTTCTGGTAAGACTTACGATCCAGACGGCGATAACATGAGCTTCAAGGTCATCGCAGACCATATCCGTGCTTTGTCATTTGCTATCGGTGATGGTGCCCTTCCAGGAAATGAAGGTCGTGGTTATGTCCTTCGTCGTTTGCTTCGTCGTGCGGTTATGCACGGTCGCCGTTTGGGGATCACCGAGCCATTCCTGTACAAGTTGGTGGAAACGGTTGGTGCTATCATGGAAAGCTACTACCCAGAAGTGCTTGAAAAACGTGACTTTATCGAGAAAATCGTAAAACGTGAGGAAGAAACCTTTGCTCGCACCATTGACGCTGGTAGCGGTCACCTGGATGATCTTTTGGCTGACTTGAAAGCAGCTGGCAAGGACACTCTTGAAGGTAAGGACATCTTCAAACTCTACGATACCTATGGTTTCCCTGTGGAATTGACCGAGGAATTGGCTGAAGATGCAGGCTACAAGATTGACCATGAAGGCTTCAAGGCTGCCATGAAGGAACAGCAGGACCGTGCGCGTGCAGCTGTTGTCAAAGGTGGCTCAATGGGTATGCAAAATGAAACCCTGGCAGGTATTACGGAAAGCTCAACCTTTGTCTATGGTCAAAATAGCTTAGATGCCAAATTGGAAGTGATTATCTCGGACAATGAGCGGACAGAAGCTGTGTCAGAAGGTCAAGCCCTTCTTGTCTTTGACCAAACACCATTCTATGCTGAAATGGGTGGTCAGGTTGCCGACCGTGGTGTGATTAAAAATGCTTCAGGTGATGTCCTTGCAACAGTTGTGGATGTGCAGAAAGCACCGAATGGTCAGCCATTGCACACCGTAGAACTCTCAGCCAGCATTTCGCTTGGTCAAACCTACACGCTTGAAATCGACACAAACCGTCGTCGTGGCGTTGAGAAAAACCACACAGCAACTCACTTACTCCATGCTGCCCTTCACAATGTCATCGGCGAGCATGCGACCCAGGCTGGTTCCTTGAACGAGGAAGGCTTCCTCCGCTTTGACTTCACACACTTTGAAGCAGTGACAGCTGATGAACTTCGTCATATTGAAAATGAAGTCAATGAAAAAATCTGGGAAGCCTTGGATATTGTCACAGTTGAAACGGATGTTGATACGGCTAAAGAAATGGGTGCTATGGCCCTCTTTGGTGAGAAGTATGGCAAAGTGGTCCGTGTGGTTACAATCGGTGACTATTCTATCGAGCTTTGTGGTGGTACCCACGTTGGCAATACAGCTGAAATCGGCCTCTTCAAGATTGTCAAAGAAGAGGGAATCGGTTCAGGTACCCGCCGTATTTTAGCGGTGACAGGCAAGGAAGCTTTCCTAGCTCTTCGTGACCGCGAGGATGCTCTCAAAGCTGTTGCGCAGACCCTTAAAGTGCCACAAATCGACCAAGTGCCGACAAAAGTGGAGGCACTGGCTGCGGAGCTCCGCGATTTGCAAAAAGAAAACGCTAGTCTGAAAGAAAAGGCAGCGGCAGCAGCTGCTGGTGATGTCTTCAAAGACGTCAAAGAGGCAAACGGTGTCCGCTACATTGCTAGCCAGGTCCAAGTTTCAGATGCAGGTGCTCTCCGTACCTTCGCTGACAACTGGAAGCAGAAAGACTACTCTGATGTCTTGGTGTTGGTTGCGGCCATCGGCGACAAGGTCAATGTCCTTGTGGCAAGCAAGTCAGCTGATGTCCATGCAGGAAACCTCATCAAAGTCCTTGCGCCAATCGTAGCAGGTCGTGGTGGTGGTAAGCCAGACATGGCCATGGCAGGTGGTAGCGATGCGTCTAAGATTGCAGATTTGTTGAAGGCTGTCGCTGAAAATTTGTAACATTCTCAAACTCTCTTATCTCTGGATAGGGGAGTTTTTGTGCTATACTATCTCTATAGCGGAGGTTTTGCTATGGGAAAATGTTTGGTAATCGGTTCGACCGTTTGTGATGTGATGATTTATCTGGATCAGTTACCGGGGCGGCAAGGCGATGCGCATATTGACAAACAGGTCCTGTCTCTGGGCGGTTGTGCTTTCAATGTGGTCAATATCCTGCACCACATGGGTGTGGACTATGATTTCATTTCACCGGTAGGGACGGGCATTTACGGTCATTTTGTCAGGAATGAGCTGGAAAAAATTGGAATTGAACCACGGGTTTTAGTGGAAAGAGCCAACGGCTGTTGTTACTGCTTTATCGAAAGCGACGGAGAACGGACCTTTCTGTCCGACCATGGTGTGGAATACCATTTTGACCCTACTTGGCTGGACCAGTTGGATTTATCGGAGTACGACTATGTTTACGTTTGTGGTTTAGAAGTGGAGGAAGAAACAGGTCAGGCATTAGTGGACAGTTTGGAAACTATTCCTGCCCAGCTCATTTTTGCGCCGGGACCGCGAGGACATCTGATAGATAAGCAGCGCATGGAGCAAGTCTTGGATTTGTCTCCTATCCTCCATGTCAATGAGCAAGAGGCTTTGACATTATCAGGTCAAACTGACATCAGGCAGGCTGTGCAGACCTTAAATGAACGCACCGGGCAAGCGCTGGTGGTAACCAGAGGAGAGGCTGGAGCTTTGGCCTACGATGGACAATGGCATGAGCAAAGGTCTTATCCAGCGCAAGTGGTAGACGCGGTGGGAGCGGGGGATAGTCATGTTGGCGCTCTATTGGCAGGATTAGCTAGTGGAAAATCCTTGGACCAGTTGCTCGACTTTGCCAATCGTGTCGCCAGTTATATTGTGGCTAACCCCGGCGTACACCTGCCTTCATCAACCTATGAGGATTTGAGAAAGTATTTATCAGAATTATAAATTCGAGCCCATTTGGGCTTTTTTGCTTGTCTAATTGCCCATTATCAGCTACATTTTGACTATCTTCATAAACTTTTTGACAATTTTTATTATTTTTTTGACAAATATACTTGTCAAAAAGAAAAAGAAGTGTTACAATGATATCAAGATAAGAGATGAAAGCGAAATCATCATATAAAAAGAAAGTAGGAAACTATTATGAAAAAGTTAAACAATCTTCACATTGCGCGCTTCGTACAAGTACTGGCAATTGCCTATCTAGTTTTTGTCCTGCTGGCTGACATCATGAAGTGGCAGCAGTTGGATAATACTCATGTCGTTCTTGCCATTTGTGCCATCGTAGTGACAGATGAGAACTTGTGGAAACTAGCTGGCAGAAAAGAGAAAAACGGGAAAAGAATAAAGTAAGTAAAAATAAAGAAAGCGGGAAATCATCATGAGTAAAAAAATGTCACCTACAAAATCTGAAGTGAATTTCAATAATTGGACCAAACGTGAGAAAGTTCTTCTAGCTCTACTTATTATTACGTTGATTGATATTAAAGAGATCATATTTACTCTCTATCACATTGGATTGGAGTTTGGACAGGCTTTGACGGCCTGGTTCTAGGATAAGGAATTGAAAACAGAAAAGCGTATTGATTGATCTTGGAGGTCGTTATGAAAAACAATAACAATAAAAAAGGAATTTTGATTACAGGAACAAGCGTTGTGCGAGGAGTGCAGGTTCTAGTTGCACTATATTTGATTTATAGTTTAGTTAAAAACATCGTATTTGGTCGGGAGATAGATACCATGATACTCTTGATGATGATGAATTCTCTCCTTCTTTTAGATGTCACTCTCAGCAGAGAAAAGGAGAAGAAAAATGAACAAGACAGTTAAAAATGGAATGAAAGTAGTCCTACTGTTTTTCGCACTCTTCTTGATAACTATTTTGATATTTAAAATTTTTGCCTTGCTAGGATTTGACATTGGTTTGACGGAAATGAGTTATCCCTTTCCTCCTTTATTGGCGACACTGGTGTTAGCTCTGCAATTTAACAAAAAGAAAAATAGTGAAAAAAGCTAAGGAAAGACAGGAGAAACCTTATGAAACGACACATTTCATCTGATATGGCAGCAATTATGATTACAGGGGCAACTATATTCGGCTTACTGATTGGAGTTGCTCTAGGACTATATAGTTTAGTCTAGCTTGAAGGAAAATGAAGGAGAAGAAAGATGGAAGCGAAAAAGAAATTATATGAAGTCAATATCATGGAAAATAAGAAATTTGTCTGGGGATTGAATATTCTTGCGATTGTTCTAGTCTTCCCATTTGCTCTTCTATTCGGTAAGTTAGCCTTTTCCTTGCTGGCTAATGTAGATCAAAATTTGCCACTTACCTTACCAGAGTTATGGCTAGCAACAGTTCTATTTCCTGTTTTGATAGTTGTACATGAAGCTATTCATGGATTATTTTTCAAGATTTTTTGTCCTGAAAATCCTGTTAAGTTTGGTTTTAAATGGAAATCGGGTATGGCCTATGCGACCAGTCCAGGTTCGCTCTATAATCGGATGCAAATGCTAGTAATCAGCTTGGCTCCCTTTGTTGTGATTAGTTTGGGCTTGACCATGGTAGCAGTTTTTTGGAGGATGGATGTATCTCTTTATCTGATATTGGCTACTATACATGCAGCGGCTTGTGCAGGCGATTTCTACTATACCTATCTTTTATTGGTTAAGTTTGCCGAGGGAAATATAGCTGTCGAAGACACAGAAACAGGCTTGATTATCTACCAAGCCTAGAAAGGAAAACTCATGGAATATGTCTTAAAAAATCGGCTCAAGGAGTTGCGGGCACGGGATAGCCTCAACCAGACTGAGTTGGCAAAATTAGCAGAAGTATCACGGCAGACCATTAGCTTGATTGAGCGGGGAGAATACACGCCCTCGGTGGTCATTGCCATGCGTATAGCACAGATTTTTAACGAAAATGTGGAAAATGTCTTTCAATTAGTGGAGGTAGGAGAATGAAACAGGGGAAACAATTAACGACAAAACAAAGATGGGTGAGGAATCTTATCTATTTACTTTCAGGAGCTATCTTTGGAGCATTTTGTGGCTTTTTTGGAGTATTGATTTCTAAGTTTGGATTACCGTCTTTTGTTACTTTAGATAACTTCTTGTTTTGTTTGCGTATCATTACTTTTGTAATTTTTGCCGGAACCATATATTTTGGTATTAAAGCTAATCAAAAATATCATCTTTACCATTCTATTTCAGATGAGGATGAAGAACACTTTGATGAACTGTATAAAAAAATGTATCGTAACCTAGAATATGCGACCATATCATTCAATGTTGCCGTATCATTGACTCTATTAAATTTAGTTCTAGGATTTGGAGTTACCTTCTTAGAAGAGAGTGCGGTTATGTACGGGTCAATTTTTGACTTGATCTTCTTTATCGTACTTCTAATCACTCAAGTGTTTATTATTAAATTAACAGAGAAAATTCGTGATTATAAGTTGTCTGCATTTGCTACGGTAAAAGAGGTGAAGGAATTTATAGAGGCAATGGACGAAGGTGAGAAACAAGCAAACTACGAAATGAGTTTCCAAATCGTTTTTACCTTGAACCAAATTGTGTTACCAGGTTTGTATCTATTCCTATTTGTACTTAGCATGCTATTGCAGGAGCGACAAATTACAGCCTTTCTAGTTGTTGCCTTTCTTCACATTTACATCAATGTCTTGCAGGTTCGTATGGTTCGTCGTTATTTTAAATAAGAATTTTTGAAAGAGTTTTAGGTGATAGCTATGAAAAAGGAAAATCTACACATTCGAGCAATTCGATATTTCTATGATATTGTTGGTGAGTTAGACGAGGTGTCTTATGCGGCCTTGACCAATTTCGGCAACAATATGTATATGCTCTTTATAACAGTGATACTGCTGAGCTTCCTAGTTAGCTTTGCGCTGGGAGAAGATGTCATGGGAATCAGCCTCTTTTTGACACTTGTCTATTCTCAATTCAAACAGGATGCCATTATCAAACAGTTGGGTCTGGATAAATTGGTGGTTGCCAAGGCTGATGTAAAAATGGCTCGGAAGAAAATGATGAAACGAACTCTGTATCAAACCTTACAGATTGCAGTATACAGTTTGCTAGTTAGTATCTGCCTCTGGCAGTCACAAATTCCACAGGAAAGTGGAACATCTGCAGCAGAGTATTTCCAGTTTGTCACTCCCATGACAGTTGTCCTTCTGACCTTAGTAGGATTTGTTAGCTTCTACTTTGCCAATCGTAAGAAAATCACATTCATTTAATGTAAATGGAGGTATCAACAATGAAAGTCTTTAAGAAAATTTATCTTGCTTTGTTTATCGGCCTTGGTCTCTACGCAGTTGGCTATGTTTTCGGAGAATGGCTGGCTACTGGGCAGATTGATTTGTCAAATCTGAATATCCTTCTGCCGATGGTTTTGGGCTTGCCTGCTCTGCTATTGATCGAAAAAGAAAGTAATGAAAACTGACTTAGTGTATATAAAGGAGATTGCGATGAAAATTAAAGAATGGAATATGGTGAAAAATTGGCCCTATATTTTATGGTTTCTCTTGGCTTTTGCATTAAATATCGGAGCGACCTTTGTTTTAGTTCGGTTGGACAATTACCAAGGGCTCAATCTAGTCTGGGCAAGCGCTGCCTTGCTGGTAGTGACAGGTTTGGAAATCTTCTTAGCAGGTAAAGCGAAGTTACTTTCGAAATTTTGGCAGGACGGTTTTCTCAAGATGTTGGCCTATGTAGGCCTTGGATTTATTGCAGTTTTTGCTGTTAAAATCATAGCAGGCATTGTCATGCAATTGTCGGGTGAAGGGCTCAACACAGTCAATCAGCAAGCCATTGAAGATATGGGATTTCCTCCGATTATCTTGTTTTTATTGACATCTATTTTTGCTCCTATTGTCGAGGAAATCGTCTTCCGAGGCTTTATCATGGGTAAAATCTTTGGCAAGGAATCTATCTTCGGTCTCATCTTATCCAGCCTACTCTTTGGTCTCATGCACGCTCCGACAGGGCTTGGTTCTTGGATTATGTATGGGGGCATGGGGCTGGTGCTAGGTCTCATTTACCGCCTAGGCAAACGCTTGGAGTACAGCATGCTGGTGCATTTCATCAACAATATCATCGGCGGATTTTTGCTCATGCTTTTGATGCAAATGCTCATGAATGGTTCATTAGGATAAGTCGGAGGTGAAAGTATGGAGTATATTGCCCTTGCAGCGGTTGGTTTCCTGTTTGTATCCTATTTTTCCTACGATGGAAAAGTCAAGAAATTGGCCAAACAGATCAAGAAACTCAAAAAACAGATAAATGGAGGAAATGTCATGTCAAAAATGGTGGAAGAATTGGTTGGTGCTACAGTTCATGTAGTCTTTGAAGATGGGATTGGACAGGATTTTACGATTGAGGCATGCGATGAGGATTGGGTCAAGCTCAGTCAGACAGGCAAGGCCGGTAAGACCACGACTCGCTTGGTCAGACTAGATGCTATTGCTGAATTTAGAAAAGTAGATTAGGGGTTATCTATGTTAAAATTTATCAAACACTTAGGCTTAATAGTGCTTTATTTCCTAGCAAGCCAGGTCACCAGCAGCTTTATCTCGCTGGGCATCTTCAAGGACCAACTAGCAGCAGAGCTACCGGCTCCAATTGTGGAACAAGCAGTCTGGATTAGCGGCATTATCGGAATCGTGTTGACCACAATCCTCGCTGTGGTCCTCTGGAAGGTCGTCTATCCACGCAAGACCATTGCCTACACCGTCGAAAGCAGCTGGTTCCACAAGCTACACTGGCCTATTCTGGTCTACCTGGTCTATTTTGTCATTCAGTTTCTCATTCCTGTAGAGGAAAGCCAAAACCAGATGATCGTGGTGCAGTTTGTTTCTGCTTACCCCATTCTTGCCTTTTTCTCCGTAGTGGTATTTGCCCCTATCCTGGAAGAATTGATTTTCCGTGGTTTTCTGGCCACCTATTTCTTCCCGAAAATGCAGAGCATGAAAACAGTGGGGATTTACTTGATTGTGTCAGGGCTTTTGTTCAGCCTACCACACGGACCAGCAACCATTCCGCAGTTCTTGATTTACTTTACAATGGGAGTCAATCTGGGATGGATTTTCTTGCTCAAACGAGATATCCGCTATTCAATGGCGCTCCATTTTGTCAACAACCTGATTGCCTATGGCATGATATTGGGTGGGGTATAGAAAAAAAGCAGTGGTCGACTGCTTTTTTATTTATATATTTTACAAACCATAAAGGTAATCATCATCCTGCATGGCCTCTACTTCACCGAGCAGGTAGCCGTTACCAACTTGAGAGAAGAAGTCGTGGTTGGATGTACCGGTCGAAATACCGTTCATGATGATTGGATTGACATCATCCGCTGAATCTGGGAAGAGTGGGTCCTGTCCCATGTTCATGAGGGCTTTATTGGCATTGTAGCGTAGGAAGGTCAAAACTTCCTCAGTCCAACCAACGCTATCATAGAGCGAACGAGTGTAGCCTTCTTCATTTTCATAAAGCTGATAGAGCAGGTCGTACATCCAGTCACGGAGCTTATCTTGCTCCTCTTCGGTCAATTCATTGAAACCGAGCTGGAATTTATAGCCGATATAGGTACCGTGGACAGATTCGTCACGGATAATCAGTTTGATGATTTCTGCAACGTTGGCCAGCTTGTTATTTCCAAGATAGTAGAGCGGAGTGAAGAAACCAGAATAGAAAAGGAAAGTCTCTAAAAATACGCTGGCTACTTTCTTCTCGAGCGCTGTGCCATTTTCATAAATTTCGTTGATGATTTTAGCCTTGCGTTGCAGGTATTCATTGCTGTTGGTCCATTCAAAAATTTCTTCAATCTCTGACTTGGTGTTAAGAGTGGAGAAGATAGAAGAGTAGGACTTGGCGTGAACAGACTCCATGAATTGGATGTTGTTGTAAACAGCCTCTTCGTGTGGTGTCCGCACATCTTGGCGGAGGGCTTGAACACCTGTTTCAGATTGAAGGGTATCCAAGAGTGTCAGACCACCAAAGACCTTGCCAACCAGGTCTTTCTCTTCGGCAGTCAATTTGCGCCAGTCATCCAAGTCATTGGACAAAGGGATACGCGTGTCGAGCCAAAATTGCTCGGTCAATTTTTCCCAGGTCGATTTGTCAATGACATCTTCAATGGCATTCCAGTTTATGGCTTTGTAGTAGGTTTGTGACATGTTCATCTCTTTCCTTATCATAAAGTGTTGAAACTATTGTATCATATTTCTGTTAAAAAACGCCCAAAGGACGTTAGTTAACTATTTTGTGGAAGTTAGTAAGGTGGCCAGGAAATGTTCCATAGAACTTTCCGTAGTGTTGTTAGAAACGTTAGTTTCAACAACACTTGCCACGTTAAATCACACAACTTTCACATTGGTTTGATCCGATTTCTTCTCCGTCGTCGGTGAAGGTGCGGATGTAGTAGATAGACTTGATACCTTTGTTGAAGGCGTAGTTGCGCAGGATAGAGAGGTCACGGGTTGTCTGCTTGTTCTCATTTTTCCACTCGTAAAGCTCTTTTGGCAATTCGCTGCGGAGGAAGAGGGTCAGTGACAAACCTTGGTCGACGTGCTCAGTAGCAGCAGCGTAGACATCAATCACCTTGCGCATATCCATGTCGTAGGCTGATTTGTAGAACGGAATAGTTTCCGTTGCCAAGCCTGCTGCTGGATAATAGATTTTACCGATTTTCTTCTCTTGACGTTCTTCAATCCGTTGAGTAATTGGGTGGATGGAAGCAGAGACATCATTGATATAGGAAATAGAGCCGTTTGGTGCAACTGCCAAGCGGTTTTGGTGGTAAAGACCGTCTGCCATCACCTTATCACGCAGGTCAGCCCAATCTTGTCCGCTTGGAATGAAAATACCTTGGAACAATTCTTTAACACGGTCAGATTGTGGTTGGTAGTCGCCTGTCACATACTTATCGAAATAAGTGCCGTCTGCGTATTTTGAGTTTTCAAAGTTATCAAAAGTCGCCTTGCGTTCGCGTGCAATGTTGTTTGATTCTACCAAAGTCCAGTAGTTGAGGAGCATGAAGTAGATATTGGTAAATTCAACGGCTGTTTTTGAACCGTAGTCCACCAAGTTTTGCGCCAAGTAAGAATGAAGTCCCATGGCACCCAAACCAATCGAATGTGCACGCTCATTACCTGCCTCAATCGAAGGCACAGCAGAAATGTGAGAATGGTCAGTAACATAGGTCAAGGCGCGTGTCATAGCACGAACAGAACGACCAAAGTCAGGTGATTTCATGAGGTTAACAATGTTGGTTGAACCCAAGTTACATGAAACGTCAGTACCCATTGTCAAATATTCTTGCGAATCGTTGATGACGCTTGGTGTCTGGATTTGCAGGATTTCTGAGCAAAGGTTGGACATGATGATTTTACCGTCAACTGGATTGCTGCGGTTGGCCGTGTCAATGTTGATGACATACGGATAGCCTGATTCTTGTTGGAGTTTTGAAATTTCTGTCTCCAAATCGCGGGCCTTGATTTTTGTCTTACGAATGCGAGGGTTGGCCACCAACTCGTCATATTTAGCTGTAATGTCCAAATAGCTGAATGGCACGCCGTATTCTAGCTCAACAGAGTAAGGGCTGAAGAGGTACATGTCCTCATTTTTACGAGCCAATTCGTAGAACTTATCAGGAACAGTGATACCGAGAGAAAGGGTTTTTACACGAACTTTCTCATCCGCATTTTCCTTCTTAGTCGAAAGGAAAGCGATAATATCTGGGTGAAAAACATCCAAGTAAACCACACCGGCACCTTGACGCTGACCAAGCTGGTTGGAATAAGAGAAACTATCTTCAAAAAGTTTCATAACTGGAACGACACCAGATGCAGCTCCTTCATATCCCTTGATAGGAGCGCCAGCCTCACGCAGGTTGCTGAGGGAGATACCGACACCGCCACCGATACGGGATAATTGCAGAGCAGAGTTGATAGACCGACCGATAGAGTTCATGTCGTCTGTCACTTGAAGCAAGAAACAGGATACCAATTCACCACGGCGAGCACGACCAGCATTGAGGAAGGAAGGAGTTGCAGGCTGGTAACGCAGGTGGATCATCTCGTTTGCCAAATCCAGGGCCAATTCTTCGTCACCTTCCGCAAAATAGAGGGCGTTGAAGAGGACGCGGTCCTCCATGCTTTCCAGATAGTAAGCACCGTCGTTTGTCTTGAGGGCGTACTGGTTATAAAACTTGTAGGCTGCCATGAAAGACTTAAATTGGAAGTTCTGGTCTTTCAAAAATTGGTCAATTTTAATGAGAAATTCTGGGCTGTACTGCTCCAAAAATTCTTTTTCTAAATAATTTTCCTCGACAAGATAGTTGATTTTATCCAAAATACTATCGAATTGCTTGCTGTTAGGGATAACGTTTTCCTTGAAAAAGGCTTTAAGGGCCTCCTGATCCTTGTGGAGGGGGATTTGTCCATTGACAGGACGGTTGATTTCGTTATTTAAACGGAAGTAGGACACATCGCCCAAATCTTTCAAACTCATAGTCGCAATCTCTTTCTATAATAGGGTTCTTATACTAAGGCTTTCAATTTTGCAGGTTGGAAACCAGAGAAAACGTCGTTCTCGGTTTCAATTACTGGGGCTGCTGAGAAACCAAGTCCTTTGACGTGGTCAATAAATTCTGGCTGCTCATCCAGGTTGATTTCCTTGTATTCCACACCGTGTTGGTCTAGGAATTTCTTAGACATCTTGCACTGTACACAATCATTTTTTGAATAGATAGTAACCATTCGATTTCTCCTTTGTTTACAAGGAAATTGCATAATTCCCTTCAAATTTACCAATCTAGAATACAAGATTTTGGGGTTAAAGTCAAGGGGTTAGCTTAAACAAATCACAAAATATAGACGAACAACGAACAAGAAAATACTACATGTAGTGTTTTCTGAAAATGAGGTCTACAAGCCTTGTTAAGCCGTAGTAGAGCCGTTTTCTATGCGAAATCACCATATGTTACAAAATATGACATTCATGGTTAAGTTGTGTTTGAATAAAAAAAGCAACTTCCAGTATAATATACATAATGAATACATAGAGGTAACAGACATGACGCAAAAGAACAAATCGAATTTTGAACACAAACAACAATTATTCTCTTACTATGATTTGGGAGAGGTTGCCCAAGAACATGGTGTGAATATTCAGGCACTCCCTTATACGATTCGTATTCTGTTAGAAAGCTTACTTCGTAAGGAAGATGGTGTAGATGTGACCAAAAGTCACATTAAAGATTTGGTGACCTACCAGGCTGCTGCTCCACAGGGTGAGGTTCCTTTTAAGCCTAGTCGTGTTATTTTGCAGGATTTTACAGGGGTTCCAGTTGTGGTTGACCTTGCATCCATGCGTGATGCGGTGGTTAAGGCGGGTGGCAGTCCTGATTTGATTAACCCCGAAATTCCAGTTGATTTGGTGGTTGACCACTCTGTGCAGGTCGATTACTTCGGTACGGACCAAGCTCTGGAAAAAAATATTGAGCTAGAATTTGAGCGCAATAACGAGCGTTATGAATTCTTAAAATGGGCGGAAAACTCTTTTGAGAATTATCGGGCTGTGCCACCTGCAACAGGGATTATCCACCAGGTCAATATTGAGTTCCTCAGTGATGTTGTCATCGAGCAGGATGGCCTACTTTATCCAGATTCTATGTTCGGTACGGACAGCCATACGACCATGATCAACGGTATCGGTGTTCTGGGCTGGGGTGTCGGAGGTATTGAGGCCGAGGCAGCTATGTTGGGAGAGGCGTCTTATTTCCCAATTCCAGAAGTGATTGGTGTTCATTTGACAGGCAGTCTGCCCAAGGTTGCGACAGCGACAGATTTGGCTCTACGGGTGACACAATTGCTCCGCCAGGAAAATGTTGTCGGCAAGTTTGTTGAATTTTTTGGACCGGGTCTGTCTTCATTGGCACTGGCTGACCGGGCGACGGTTTCCAACATGGCACCTGAGTATGGCGCGACTTGTGGTTACTTCCCGATCGATGCTGAGACCTTAAACTACATGCGCCTGACCAACCGTTCAGAGGACCATATCGCCTTGACGGAGGCTTATGCCAAGGTCAATCATCTGTTCTACGATGAGGTCAATTTCCCAACCTACACCAAGGTTTTGGAGTTGGATTTGTCAACGGTGGTGCCGTCTATTTCTGGACCAAAACGGCCGCAAGATTTGATTGAATTGACCGATGCCAAGGAGGAATTTGCTGCCAGCATCACTCGTGAAGTTGGTGTTCGTGGTTTTGGTTTGGACAAGGCAGAGTTAGAGAAGACAGCGACGGTGCATTATGCGGACGGAGATGAGACGATTCAGACAGGTCATGTAGCCATTGCAGCTATTACCTCTTGTACAAATACATCTAACCCCTACGTACTTTTAGCGGCAGGATTACTGGCTAAGAATGCGGTTGAAAAAGGCCTGACAGTCAATAAAACGGTCAAGACTTCTCTGGCACCTGGTTCAAAAGTTGTTACAGGTTACTTGAAAAATTCAGGCCTCCAAGCCTATCTGGATGCGCTTGGATTTAACTTGGTCGGCTATGGTTGTACCACTTGTATCGGGAATTCCGGTGATTTGCCAGTAGAAGTTGCAGAAGCCATTAAGGAAGAAGATTTGCTGGTTTCGGCAGTCTTATCTGGAAACCGCAACTTTGAGGGCCGTATCAATCCGCTTGTCAAAGCTAATTTCCTTGCAAGTCCGCCCCTTGTAGTGGCCTATGCCATTGCAGGAAACATGAATGTTGACTTGACGACAGAGCCGCTTGGTCAAGACCAGAATGGTCAACCTGTCTATCTCTCAGACATCATGCCAAGTCGTGAGGAAGTAGATGCCTATATCGAGCAGTATGTGACCCGTGACCTTTATAAGGAAGAATACCAACAGGTCTTTACAGATAGTCAAGCTTGGAATGCCATTGAAACGACGTCGGATAAAAATTATGCCTGGAATGACAAGTCAACCTACATCCAAAACCCACCATATTTTGATAATATGCAGGCAGATTTATCTATCAAGCCTTTGGACAATCTAGCAGTCCTGGCCAAATTTGGAGACTCTGTCACTACCGACCACATTTCACCAGCGGGGAACATTGCGCGACTCAGTCCCGCTGCTCGCTACCTAGAGGATAATGGGATTTCATACTTTGACTTCAACTCCTATGGTAGTCGCCGTGGGAACCACCAGGTCATGATGCGAGGAACATTTGCCAATATCCGGATTAAAAATGAGTTGGCAGATGGAAAAATTGGTGGTTTTACCAAGTATGATGGCGAAATTCTACCGATTTATGATGTTGCTATGAAGTATCAGGAGGCTGGAATTGGTAGCCTGGTAATTGCTGGTAAGGACTATGGGATGGGTTCTAGTCGTGACTGGGCAGCCAAGGGGGCCAATCTTTTGGGTGTCAAGGCTGTATTGGCAGAATCCTTTGAACGCATTCACCGCTCTAATCTAGTCATGATGGGTGTCCTACCCTTGCAATTCCTTGAGGGGCAGACAGCAGACAGTCTGGGCTTGACTGGTTTGGAAACCTACTCTATCGATTTGCCGGAGGATGTGACGGTTGGTCAGATGGTAACCGTTCGGGCTATTTCGGAAAATGAAACCAAGGAATTTCAGGCTCTGGCTCGCTTTGATGCGGAGGCTGATATTCGTTATTACCGCCACGGAGGCATTTTGCCAATGGTGGTGAGAAAGAAACTAGGAGGTCAACTATGACAGAAACAAATGGATTGAAAGATGCCATTGCCTGCGATACGCGCATTAGTGCGATTGAAAATGACCGCCTTTCCTATGCTGGTTATGATATTTCAGAGTTAATGGACAATAATGCGTCTTTTGAAGAGGTCATTTACCTGCTTTGGAACTTGCACCTCCCGACGCAGATTGAGCTTAATTATTTTGAAAAAGCCTTGCGGGCTGAGTATGCCATTTCTGATGCGGTGGAGCAGTGCATTCTCATCCAGTCACGCAGACACCTGCACCCGATGAGTGTCTTGCGGTCAACGGTGTCACTTTTAGGTGTTTACAATGTTCGGGCTGAGGAAAGTTCGCTGGAGGCCCTCTATGACCAGTCGATTCAGATTATGGCTAAGGTTCCGACAATCATTGCAACCTTTGCTCGTCTGCGGAAGGGCTTGGTGCCGATTGAGCCTCGTGAGGATCTGGGCTTTGCGGCTAATTTCCTCTATATGCTCAATGGGAAGGAGCCGACAGATTTGCAAGTCAAGGCCTTTAGCAAGGCACTGGTCCTCCATGCTGACCATGAACTCAACGCCTCGACCTTTGCGGCGCGCGTGACCGCCTCCACCCTGACAGATATTTATTCTTGCGTGACGACAGCTATTGGAACGCTCAAGGGTTCTCTACATGGCGGAGCTAATGAGCGGGTTTTCGATATGTTGCTGGCAATCCGTGAATCTGGTGATACAGAAGGTTACTTGCAGCAAAAATTGGACTCAAAAGAAAAAATTATGGGCTTTGGTCACCGGGTTTATCAAACGGTGGATCCTCGTCAAGAATATTTGAAGGAAATGGCGCGTGATTTGACAATGGGAACGGATGATGAGGCCTTCTATCGCTTGTCCGAAGAAGTAGAGGACTTTATCAAGCACAAAAAAGGATTGATTCCGAACGTGGATTTCTATTCGGCGACGGTATACCATGTTTTGGGCATTGACAGTGATATTTTCACCTTGATTTTTGCCATGAGTCGTATGGCCGGCTGGATTGCCCATGTACAGGAACAACGCAAGAACAATAAGCTCATCCGTCCTCGTTCGTCCTATCTAGGTGGACGGAATTTGACCTATATCCCAATCGGAAAGAGATAAGTATGGCAGAAAAAATTAGATTTGAAAATGGAAAGTTGCTGGTTCCTGACCAACCCGTTATTCCCTATATCGAGGGGGATGGTGTCGGTAAGGATATTTGGTCAGCGGCTCAGTCTGCGATTGATGCGGCAGTTGAAAAGGCTTATGATGGCCAGCGTCAGATTGTCTGGAAGGAAGTATTGGCCGGTGAAAAGGCCTATGAAACAACAGGAACTTCCTTACCAGACGAGACCTTAGCCACCATTAAGGACCACCTCGTGGCTATTAAAGGACCGCTGGGAACGCCTGTTGGTAAGGGCCATCGATCACTGAATGTGGCCTTGCGCCAGGAACTGGACCTCTTTGCCTGTGTGCGGCCAGTCCGCTATTTTAAGGGAGTGCCTAGTCCACTCAAAGAGCCTGAAAAAACCAATATTACGATTTTCCGTGAAAATACAGAAGATATTTATGCAGGTATCGAATGGGATGCTGGAACTGCTGAAGTAGCACAGGTGCTTGCTTTCTTGAAGGACCAGATGGGAGTTAGTAAAATTCGTTTCCCTGAGACATCCAGTATCGGTATCAAGCCGATTTCTGAGGAAGGCAGCAAGCGCTTGGTTCGCTCTGCTATTGATTACGCCTTGGAAAATGGCCTAAAAAATGTAACCCTGGTCCATAAGGGTAACATTCAAAAGTTCACGGAAGGTGGTTTCCGTAAATGGGGCTATGAACTGGCTCAACAAGAATATGCGGATCTTCTTGAGTCGGGTGATTTGGTAGTCAACGATATTATTGCGGACAATTTCCTTCAGCAAATCTTACTTGCTCCAGAAAAGTTCGATGTGGTGGCCCTCACCAATCTCAACGGAGACTACGCTTCAGATGCTCTAGCGGCCCAGGTTGGTGGAATCGGCATCTCACCAGGTGCAAATATCAATTACCAAACAGGACATGCCATTTTTGAAGCTACTCATGGAACAGCGCCAGATATTGCTGGCCAAAACAAGGCTAATCCAAGTTCCGTTCTATTGTCTGCTTGTATGATGTTGGATTATATGAATTGGAAAGAAGCAGCAGAGATTATTGTTTCTGGACTCGAAAAAGCTTTTGAAAATAAACAGGTAACTGTTGACTTTGCAAAGGATTTGGGAGTAGAACCCCTATCTACTAGTCAATTTGTTACGGCTCTTATTCAATATTTTTAAGATAGAAAGGACTTGCGACCAGGCAGGTCTTTTTCTTAGAAAAATGAAAGAAATGCAAAAAAATCTTGAAAATGATTTCAAAAAGTGGTATAATCCTCCTTGTAAGGGTTATCATAATAGCCCAAATTTTGTAAAACAAAAAGGAGAATCCAAATATGGCTTCAAAAGACTTCCACATCGTGGCAGAAACAGGTATCCACGCACGTCCAGCAACTTTGCTCGTTCAAACAGCTAGCAAATTCGCTTCAGACATCACTTTGAATTACAAAGAAAAATCTGTAAACCTTAAGTCCATCATGGGTGTTATGTCTCTTGGTGTTGGCCAAGGTGCTGACGTAACAATCTCTGCTGAAGGTGCAGATGCTGACGACGCAATCGCAGCAATCACAGAAACAATGGAAAAAGAAGGATTGGCATAAGAACATGACAGAAATGCTTAAAGGAATTGCAGCATCTGATGGTGTTGCCGTTGCTAAGGCATATCTACTGGTTCAACCCGATTTATCTTTTGAAACTGTTACAGTTGAAGATACAAATGCAGAAGAAGCTCGTTTGGATGCAGCTCTTGAAGCGTCTCAAAACGAGCTTTCTGTTATTCGTGAGAATGCAGTAGCTAGCCTAGGTGAAGAAGCCGCAGCCGTATTTGATGCACACTTGATGGTACTTGCTGACCCAGAAATGATTGGTCAGATTAAGGAAACAATCCGTGCTAAGAAAACAAATGCTGAAACAGGTTTGAAAGAAGTAACGGATATGTTCATCGCTATCTTTGAAGGTATGGAAGATAACCCATACATGCAAGAGCGTGCAGCAGATATCCGCGACGTTGCTAAACGTGTCCTAGCTCACTTGCTTGGTGTTCGTTTGCCAAACCCAGCAACAATTGATGAAGAGTCTATCGTGATTGCTCATGACTTGACACCTTCTGATACGGCTCAATTGAATAAGCAATTTGTTAAAGCTTTTGTAACAAACATCGGTGGACGTACAAGTCACTCAGCTATCATGGCTCGTACACTCGAAATTGCAGCTGTATTGGGTACAAATAATATTACTGAAATCGTGAAAGATGGTGATGTCCTCGCTGTTAACGGTATCACTGGTGAAGTTGTTATCAACCCATCTGAAGAAGTGGTTGCAGAATTTAAGGCGGCTGGTGAAGCTTATGCGAAACAAAAAGCTGAGTGGGCACTCTTGAAAGACGCTCAAACTGTTACAGCTGACGGTAAACATTTTGAATTGGCAGCTAACATCGGTACACCAAAAGACGTTGAAGGTGTAAATGATAACGGTGCAGAAGCTGTTGGTCTTTACCGTACAGAGTTCTTGTACATGGACTCACAAGACTTCCCAACTGAAGAAGAGCAATACGAAGCTTACAAGGCTGTTCTTGAAGGCATGAACGGCAAACCAGTCGTAGTTCGTACAATGGATATCGGTGGTGATAAGGAACTTCCTTACTTCGACCTTCCACATGAAATGAACCCATTCCTTGGTTTCCGTGCCCTTCGTATCTCTATCTCTGAGACTGGTAACCAGATGTTCCGTACTCAGTTGCGTGCCCTTCTTCGTTCATCTGTACATGGTAAACTTCGTATCATGTTCCCGATGGTTGCCTTGTTGACAGAATTCCGTGCGGCAAAAGCAATCCTTGAAGAAGAAAAAGCGAACTTGTTGGCAGAAGGTGTAGCAGTTGCGGATGATATCCAAGTGGGTATCATGATTGAAATCCCTGCAGCAGCGATGATCGCAGATCAATTTGCTAAAGAAGTTGACTTCTTCTCAATTGGTACAAACGACTTGATCCAGTACACAATGGCAGCAGACCGTATGAACGAGCAAGTTTCATACCTCTACCAACCTTACAACCCGTCTATCCTTCGCTTGATCAACAACGTTATCAAGGCTGCACACGCAGAAGGCAAATGGGCTGGTATGTGTGGCGAGATGGCTGGTGACCAACAAGCTGTTCCACTTCTTGTCGGAATGGGCTTGGATGAGTTCTCTATGAGCGCAACTTCTGTCCTTCGTACACGTAGCCTCATGAAGACACTGGATACAGCTAAGATGGAAGAATATGCTCACCGTGCCTTGACAGAATGTGCAACGGCAGAAGAAGTTCTTGAACTTCAAAAAGAGTATGTTGATTTCAACTAATCATTGAAAAAAGCAGGGACTGAATCCTTGCTTTTTTATGCTAAAAAATAGACTTGCTTCTGGCAAGTCTATTGTTGTCTTTAGTTCTTCTGATAAAACTTGTTATGCTGGTAGATAGGGTCAAAGGTTAGATTGATGCCTAATTTACGAAGGACACTCTTGTCTTCATCGGATAGGATAACGGTTGAGTGGGCTTCGCTACCATTTAATTGGCCCAATTCTTTCATTGCTTGTGTAGCGACAGGGCTGTCTTGTGCAGTGATGGCAAGGGCGTTAAGAATCTCACTTGCATCGAGTCGTGTATTGGTTTTATCCAGATAATCTGCCTTCAATTCTTGGATTGGTCGGATGTAGTTTGGTTCGATGAGAAGGGTTTCGTCATCGATTTTAGCAATTTGCTTGATGGCATTGAGAAGGACAGTTGCAGTTGGCTTGAGGAGGTCAGATGTCTTACCTGTTACCATCTCACCATTTGGCAACTGAATGGCTAGGGCAGGGCTAGTTGTCAGCTCTGCTTTTTCGCGCGCAGCGATAACAACCTTACGGTCAGCAGGTGTCACGCCAACTTCATTCATGAGGAGCTCAATCTTTTTGACTGCTTGTTCACCAACCCGCTCAGCTTTGAAATCAACCAAGGTCTGGTAGTAGCGGCGGATGATTTCTTGCTTGGATGCTTCGATCGCAGCTTCTTCGTCCACGATGGAATAGCCCACCATGTTAACGCCCATGTCCGTTGGTGAGGCATAAGGTGATTTGTTCAAAATGCGTTCAAAGGTACGGTTGAGGACAGGGAAGACCTCGATGTCACGGTTGTAGTTGACCGCAGTTTTGCCGTAGGTTTGCAGGTGGAAGGGGTCGATCATGTTGAGGTCGTCCAGGTCGGCAGTTGCTGCTTCATAGGCCAAGTTAACGGGATGGTGGAGTGGCAAGTTCCAAACTGGGAAGGTTTCAAACTTAGCATAGCCTGATGTTACGCCATGCAGTTGGTCGTGGTAGAGCTGGGAGATACAAGTCGCCAATTTACCTGAACCAGGTCCAGGTGCGGTGACAACGACGAGATTGCGACTGGTTTCAATGTAGTCATTTTTACCCATACCTTCTAGTGAAATGATGTGGTCAATATCAGAAGGGTAACCCTTGATTGGGTAATGGAGATAGGATTTGATGCCATGTTTTTCCAACTGTTTGCGGAAGGCATCTGCTGCTGGTTGGTTGCGGTACTGGGTAATGACCACAGAACCAACATAGATATCAATATCATTGAATGTATCAATCAAGCGGAAGACTTCTTGGTCATAAGAAATACCCAAGTCACCACGTGCTTTAGAATGTTCGATATTGCTAGCATTGATGGCGATGACAATTTCTACTTGGTCTTTCAACTCTTGGAGGAGTTTGATTTTGTTATCAGGCTCATAGCCAGGCAAGACACGGGCAGCATGGAAATCTTCCAGCATTTTTCCACCAAATTCCATATAGAGCTTGCCTTCAAACTGAGCAATTCGCTCTAAAATATGATCACGTTGCAAATTCAAATATTTATTTGAATCAAATGCGATTTTCTTCATCAAATAAGTCCTCCAAATGTGTAATTTTCTCTGGGAAAAACAAAAATAGCTCCCTAAAACTAGGGAGCCTTTTCTCCGACCTCTCAAAAGAGGTGCCCGAACAATACTATAACAAACCGTGCTAATCTTGTCAAGAAAAAGTCAGATAGAAGAAAAATTAAATAAGTGTTTAAAAAATATTTAATTTTTATAAAATTAAGTATTGACTTTATCAAAATAAAGTGTAAAATAATGTTAAACAAATATTTAATTGATGTTTAAGGAGATGCTTATGAAAAAGTTGATTCACAATAAATTATTTCTATCTAGCTTTGTGGCAGACTTGATTTCTAACTTTGGAGATACGCTTTACTATCTGGCTTTGATGAACTATGTTTTACTCTTACCAGATACCAAGTTTGCCCTGGCTATGATTACCGCATCTGAAACCTTGCCGATTTTGGCAGGCCTCTTCATTGGAATCTGGGCGGATAAGACAAAAAATAAATTGGATACCATTCTGGCTACCTTGGTCGTACGTGTCGGTCTCTATGCCTTTGTTGGCTTCTTGATGGGATTTGCACCAGCCCTCTGGGTTGTGGCGGTGGTCTGCGTCATCAACTTCCTGTCTGACCTTGCTGGTCAATACGAAAATGGTCTCTATATGCCAGTCAGCTTGCGGGTTGTGGCTGCTGAAGACCGTGAAACAGCTATGGCTTTTAAGATGACGGTGAAAAGTCTTTTGCAAATTGCCTTCCAAGCTAGCGGTGCTATCCTCATCGGATTCATGTCTTACCAGAATCTCGCCTTCTTCAATGCAGGGACCTTCTTGGTCAGTCTTGCCATCATGGCAACCCTCCGTCCAGCTCTTGCCAAGCTACTGAAGGAAAATCCTATCCAAGAAGCTGAGCAAACAGAAACAGAAGCAGGACTTATCAAGGGCATGCGTAACAGTCTCAAAGAATCCTACCAAGCTGTTCAGAATATTCCTGTTCTCAAAGCGTCAATTGTGACCATTGCCAGCCTGAATGCCATTTTTACTGCACTTTCACCATTAGTTATTCTAAATATGAAGGAGTTCTCAGACTTTGTGATTGTCAATGCAGGAACAACCCTTGCTTTGATTTCCATTTTCTTCTCAGTTGGTAGTATCTTGGGGTCAAGTATCGGTATGGCTTTGTTCAAAAATGTTAGCTTGATCAATCTCCTCAAATTCTCTACATTGATGCCAGTCTTGATTTTCTCAGGTTTCTTTCTCCACAATATTTATGTGGTACTGGCAGTGATCTTCGTAACGGCAGTGACACTGGGAATTTTCAATCCAAAAATGAGTGCTCTGGTTATGAATGAATTGCCTGAAGATAAATTGGCGACAGTCGGTGGAGGGATTGATTCTTTCTGCCAGATTGGTATGGTAGCAGGTCAAGCCTTGGTCGCCCTTATGGTGACGGTGCTTTCTGCGACAAGTATTTCTCTCATCTTCCTCTTGCTTTCTGTGGGACTAGTAAGCTATACTATTCTTGTGGGGCGTAGGCCTAAAAATGAAGTAGTTGTTAAAGCTTAGAAAGTATGCGTATGAAATTAGATTATCGAGATTATAGAAGCGAGATTGTTGAAAAGTTCTTTATTCCCTTGATTGTCAAGGAGCGTGAGGAGCCGATTGAGGCGGATTTTTCACAGAAAGAAAAAGACATTCTCAAAGATGCCTTGGACATTCGTGATGAGATGGAAGAAAAGTTGGCAGATTTTCGTCAGGAAGTCAATGAGGTCTTTGTTTGGGGTCATATCTTTACAATCCTGCACACCTTGTATTTCTACCTCTTGGATCAAGGACAGGATCCAAAGACAGTTGAGGAAGCTTGTCAATTGATTTTAAAGCTGTCTCAAGCAGAAGTAGAAGATGCCATGCGAACCATGTTGGCGTCTGAAAATGACGGACATCGTGAGAAGACCCTCAGCCTCATGGAACTTTTGGAAAAAACGGATAAAAAGCCGGCAGATAAGTGGTACTGGTCACTGGCTATCCGCAATCCCTTGGAAACGGTTGAGCGGTCTGTCCATCTCTTGGATAAGATGCTTCCAATCTATCAACCCTATTTTGAGCAGGCAAGAGCGGAGCGGGAAGAATTTGCTCAGGAATTTGACATTGAAAAACTTTATCGAGACTCCAAACAGTTGTCCATGACTGGCTTGGATACTTTAGGAGTGGAAACTGCCCAATTCTTCGTTCTCAGTCCTTGGAATTATTGGTTTGCTTATTATGGCAACGAAGAATTTGACTATATGAAAGTCGCTCTTTTAGCTTCCTGTCGAATTGACCAGATTATGCTCTCAAATGACGAGCTGGATCTGGATGATTTGACAACGGCTCTTAAAGTCATCAGTGATAGCACGCGTTATCAGGTCTTGGTGGAGTTGACCAAGCCCCATGCCAAGAGCAAGGATATTGCAGAACGTCTGGCTATTACAGGGGCAGCGGTATCTTTCCACACCCAAAAGCTGATTAACGGCGACCTCCTCCTCTTTAATACCAAGGACAGTGATGTCAAATACAGTGTCAATCGGGATTTACTCCAACAGGTGATTGATAAGTTGAAAGAGGATTTTGATTTGTAAAAAAGCCTTGTAAGTTAAGTCTTACAAGGTTCTTTTGTGCTTATACTCTTCGAAAATCGAAATCAGACGTTGTTGACTTGATTTGAAGAACTTCAGTTCTATCCGCATCTGCGTCGCCTAGTCTGTTTTTGATTTTCATTGAGTATTAATGATTAACCAGCTGAGCAGTTGGCAAGTGATGATGGTGATAAGGAAGACTAACCAACCTTGATGTATTTTGGTCAGGGAACTAGTTTCTAGGAAGAAAAAGCTGATTTCGACTGGGATAACATGGATAAAATAATAATAGCTGGCGTATTCTTTTAGAAATTGGAATTTTTTCTCGCGGAAGAGGTCTGTGGTTAGGGTCCAGGCGACTAGATAGGCTGTGAATGGAATCAGGCTAAATAGAAAGTTCTTGTCGTAGCCCTGATTGAGATAGATGATAGTGGTTTCAAAGGCTAAAAGGGCTATGCAGACAAGTAGTTTGTTTTTTTGTCGGTATTGGAAAATGGGGTGATTGAATTTGTCGGCTAGATAAAAGCCTGTCAGGACAAAAATCGGTGCGTAGAAGAGGCCGTTGCGGCTGGTGAAAAAGAAGGTTTTGTAGCTGTCAAATGCGGTCAGGAAAATCGATTCTGCCAGGTAGGAGGAGTAGGTTTCGACTGAGCCTAGAAGATAGAGAAGGCAGGCTAGACAAGCTGTGATGCGCCAGCTCCATTTCCTTAAAGAATAGTGGACGAGGACAAGACCTAGCAGGAAGGCGGGCATGTACCAGAGTTGGTAGCTGGTGCCGGTGTAGGTCAGTCCGACTAGGAGTGCGAGGGGATAGTAGGGGAAGGGGATTTCTTGGAGTGTTAGGTAGATGAGGTAGAAGGGCAGGTAGAGGGCGGACCAGGTCAAGTATTGTTTGCTGTAGCGGATGAGGTATTGTTTGGAGAGGCTGGGGTAGTTGCGTCGGAGGAAGAAGCTGGCTGTGACCATGAAGTAGGGAACGACCATGCGACTAAAGATTGATTTTTGGATGAAGTGGAGCTGGTCTGCTTCAAATAACCTGCGGCAATGGAGGGCGATAACGAGAATGGCTCCGATGAACTGGATGAGGGAGAGCAGTGATGTATTGAGTGGTTTCGTCTTATTTTGCATACTAACGTTTTTCTTTTTTTCTTCCATTTTATCGAAATCTGATGAATATGTAAATGTTTGCAAAAAGATGTGGAGAGGTGCTGGCTGAAACTTAGTTGACAAGAGAAGTCCAGTGGAAAATATGGTATAATGTTAGGACGGAGTAAATGTAAACCATCTATTTCGTTTAAGTTAGAAAGGAGCATATAGATGAAAGATTTACATGCAAAATTATTGGCTGATTTTGGGATTGATTTTTCGGATTTGAATTTATTAGAAACGGCTTTTACCCATACTTCTTATGCCAATGAGCATCGCCTTCTAAAAATTTCACATAATGAGCGCTTGGAATTTTTAGGAGACGCTGTTCTCCAGTTGATGATTTCCAAATATCTCTATCAAAAATATCCTGATAGACCCGAAGGTGAGATGTCCA
This sequence comes from Streptococcus sp. A22, assembly GCF_043674215.1. NCBI lineage: Bacteria > Bacillati > Bacillota > Bacilli > Lactobacillales > Streptococcaceae > Streptococcus > Streptococcus sp. A22. The sequence continues at coordinate 113,570 of NZ_JBIMJQ010000001.1, read as the reverse complement.
AGTTGCGTTCGACCTTTGTACGTGAGGAGTCTTTAGCTGGTTTTTCACGTGCTTGTGGTTTTGATCGGTTTCTTCGTCTTGGTAAGGGGGAAGAGAAGTCTGGAGGGCGAAATCGCGATACTATTTTAGGAGATGCTTTCGAGGCGTTCTTAGGAGCTCTGCTATTGGACAAAGGGGAAAAGACCGTGGAGGAATTTATCCATAAGGTCATGATTCCTCGTTTAGAAAAAGGGAATTTTGAGCGCGTGACCGACTATAAGACTGCTTTGCAGGAAATTTTGCAGGTCAATGGTGAGATTGCTATTTCGTATCAAGTAATAGCTGAGTCTGGACCTGCCCATGATAAGACCTTTGAAGTGGAGGTATCTGCTGATCAGCGTGTGATTGGTCGTGGTCGTGGTCGCTCTAAGAAATTAGCTGAACAAGCCGCCGCCAAAAATGCTGTGGAGGCTAGAGGATAGGTATGTATCTTAAATCGATTGAAATGCAGGGCTTTAAGTCCTTTGCGGATAAGACTAAGGTAGTCTTTGATCGTGGAGTGACTGCTGTTGTAGGGCCGAATGGTTCTGGCAAGTCTAATATTACAGAAAGTCTACGTTGGGCCTTGGGAGAGTCGTCTGCTAAAAGCCTACGCGGTGGCAAGATGCCGGATGTCATCTTTGCAGGGACGGAAAATCGGAAGCCGCTCAATTACGCATCGGTGACGGTGACACTGGATAATTCTTCTGGCTTTATTGCTGGGAAGGAAAAAGAAATCAAGGTGGAGCGCCAGATTTATCGGTCGGGCGACAGCGAGTATCTGATTGACGGGAAAAAAGTTCGCCTGCGGGATGTGCATGACCTTTTCATGGATACTGGTCTGGGACGGGATTCATTTTCTATTATTTCCCAAGGTCGGGTTGAGGCGATTTTTAATTCCAAGCCGGAAGAACGCAGAGCTATTTTTGAGGAGGCGGCTGGTGTCCTCAAGTACAAGACCAGAAAGAAAGAAACCGAGAGCAAGTTAGCCCAGGCTCAGGGAAATTTGGATCGTTTGGACGATATTATCTATGAGTTGGACAATCAGGTCAAGCCTTTGGAAAAACAAGCGCAGACGGCCAAGAAATTTTTGGAATTGGATGCAGAGCGCAAGGAGCTCTATTTGGATGTCTTGGTGGCCCAGCTCAAAGGGAGCAAGGAAAGATTAACAGCTAAGGAAGCAGAATTGGATCAGGTCAAGGCGGATTTGACCACCTATTACCAACAGCGTGACCAGCTGGAAGAGGAAAATCAGCACCTGAAATCACATCGTCATGCTTTGACCCAGCAAATGGAGCGGGAACAGGCTGTCCTCTTGGACTTGACCAAGTTAATCAGTGACTTGGAACGAAAAATCGAAGTCCATAAGTTGGAGTCCAGCCAGAATGAAACCAGTCGCCAAGAGGCAGAAGTCCGCCTGCAAAGCATGCAGGACAAATTGGCTACGGTAAGAGAAGAAGTGGCGAAAAAGACCGCGGCCATGATAGAGTTGGAAGAAAAATTGTCTGCCTTAAAGGCAGAGATTGCGGTCGTGGACAAGGAAATTTCTTATTTTTCAGAAGATCCAGACCAAGTCTTGGACCATCTGCGGGAGCAATATGTAGCCCTTATGCAGGCGGAGGCGGAGGCGTCCAACCACTTGACTAAATTGCAGCAGGACATTGCCAATCAAATCAGCCTATCAGAAAGCAAGTCGGAGGAATTGACCCGCTTGCAGGCTGAAAAAGAGACAGCAGAGAAAGAGCAGGCAGCCGGTCAGACCAGATTAGCCGAGACCGAAAAGTATTTGCGAGACATCTTGACCGATTACCGTCAGGCAGAAATGCAGGTGAGCCAAGCGGAGCAAGCTTACAAGGAGCAACAGTCGGCCATGTTCGACCTCTTAGATGCGATTAAGTCTAAGCAGGCGCGCCAGTCAAGTTTAGAGGCTATTTTAAAAAATCATTCGAACTTTTATGCGGGTGTCAAGGCGGTCTTGCAGGCAGCGCCGACTATCGGTGGCATTATTGGTGCGGTCAGCGAGCAATTGACCTTTGATACACGCTATCAGACGGCACTGGAAATCGCCTTGGGTGGTGCCGGCCAGAACGTCATTGTAGCGGATGAGTCGACTGCCAAGCGGGCGATCGCTTATCTGAAAGACAAGCGTCAGGGTCGGGCAACCTTCCTGCCCTTGACGACCATTAAGCCTCGTAGTTTGGCGAATCAGCAGCTGGCAATCTTGCAGGCGACACCCGGTTTTTTGGGCATGGCCAGTGATTTGGTGACCTACCAAGCGCATTTGGAAAATATTTTCCAAAATCTACTGGGCACCATTGCCATTTTTGAGACCATTGACCAAGCCAATCAAGCTGCGCGAGCGACAAAGTTTCAGGTGCGGATAGTCACTATGGATGGTTCTGAAATCCGTCCCGGTGGTGCCTTTGCCGGGGGTAGCAACCGCAACAACAATACGACCTTTATCAAGCCGGAATTGGATGCTCTTGTGGGCGAAATAGCAGAGCTGTCTCGTAAGCAGAAGGAGCAGGAAAGCCTTGTTGCCAGCCGAAAAGAAGAATTGGACCAGACAAGATCAACGCTTGAAAAAATTAAATCTCAAGGTGAGGAGGCGCGTCTGGCCCAACAATCTGCTCAGATCCATCTGGAACAAGCCGAGCAACACTTGGGTCAGGTAAGAGCGCGCTATGACTTGCAAATCAGCCAAGTCAGTCCAGAAATCCTCTCAGAATTGCAAGAGCAGGCGGACAAGGAAATTACACTGGTTGATAGTTTAAACCAGAAAAAAGCACAATTAGAAGAGCAAATCCAACAGGTGCGGGACAATCGCGACAGCATCCAAGAAAGTTTGGAGCGCCTGCGCAATCAGAAGGGTCAGTTGACCTTGGAACAGACGGAATGGACCAGTCAACTGCGCTTTGAACAGACGGATCTCCGCCGTTTGCAGGACGAACAAGTGGCGATTGAAAAGGAAATCCTGATGTTGCAGGATGTCATTGACCAAAAATTGGTTGCCCTGGAAGATACCAGTCTGGATGTTCTGGAGGAACAATTGCAGGCCGCGACGACCAAGCAGACTGATACCAATCAGATTCTCATCCGCCTCAAGTTTGAATTAGAAGATATTGAGGGGCAATTTGAGGATTTGGAAGGGCGTTTGCAACAGGCGCGTGCCAAGAATGACGACCTCATTCGCAAGCAGGCCAAGTTGGAGGCCGATGTGGAGCAGGTCGGTGACAGACTGCGTCATTTATTGACCAATCTGACCGAGCAATTCAAACTGACCTTTGAGGCGGCCCAGTCTCAGGCAAGACTTGTTGAGGATTTGCCACTGGCTGAGCAGGCGCTCAAGGATTTGGAACGAGCTATTCGAGCGCTAGGACCTATCAATCTGGATGCTATTGAGCAGTACGATGAAGTCAACAATCGTTTGATTTTCCTTAATGAGCAACGGGCAGATATTTTGTCGGCGCGTGATTTACTGCTGGAGACCATTCATGAGATGGATGACGAGGTCAAGGAACGCTTTAAGGCTACCTTTGAGGCAATTCGCGGTAGTTTCAAGCAGACTTTCAGACAGATGTTTGGCGGAGGTTCTGCGGATTTGATACTGACGGACAATGATATTCTGACTGCGGGGGTGGAAATTTCTGTCCAGCCTCCGGGGAAGAAAATCCAGTCGCTCAACCTTATGTCTGGTGGCGAAAAGGCCCTCTCGGCTCTGGCTCTGCTATTTTCCATTATCCGTGTCAAGACCATCCCGTTTGTTATTCTGGACGAGGTGGAGGCGGCTTTGGATGAGGCCAATGTCAAGCGTTTCGGGGATTATCTCAATCGTTTTGATAAGGAGAGCCAGTTTATCGTCGTGACCCACCGTAAGGGGACCATGGCGGCGGCAGATGCCATGTATGGTGTGACCATGCAGGAGTCGGGCGTGTCCAAGATTGTGTCCGTCAAACTGAAAGATGTGGAGAAACTATGATAAAGAAAGTATTTGCTAGTGATATGGATGGGACTTTTTTGCGAGAGGACCATAGCTTTGATAAGGAGCGGTTTGGCCGGCTATTGGATGCTTTTGAGGATAGGGATTATCTTTTTGTGGCTGCTAGCGGTCGGTCCTACCCCAGCTTGAAGCAAGTTTTTGCAGGAATTGAACATCGTATCGCCTTTGTGGCGGAAAATGGGGCGGTTGTGTCCTATCAGGATGAGCTGATTTTTATGGATAATCCCATTCCGAGCTCGGTTTATTTGAGGCTGATTGAGGAGCTGGTGGCCAGTGGCATTGTGGAAGCTCACCATGTCACCCTGTCTAGTTTGTCGGGTTCTTATATGCTGGAAGCTGTTGAGAACGATCTTTTGCGTGATTTGTCGGGCTATTATCAAGATATTCGTCTGATAGCTTCTTTTGAACAGGTGACGGAAGAGGTCATCAAGCTCAACATCTATGTTGCGGAGGAAAAACGCCAGCAGGCCCAGGATTGGATCAACCAGCATTTTGGCAATCTTTCAGCGGTAACAACAGGATTTACCTCTATTGACATTATCCTATCAGGTGTGCATAAGGCGGTCGGTCTCGGTCATCTTTGTCAGCATCTTAGATTGACGGCAGAGGATGTAACAGCTTTCGGGGACAATCAAAATGACCTGGAAATGCTGGAATTTGCTGGCCTGGCCATTGCGACGGAGAATGCTCGCCCTGAAGTCAAGGCAGTCGCAGATAAGATTATCGGTCACTGCAATGACGATGCAGTTTTGACCTATTTGGAGGAGGTAGTATATGGCAATTAAGTTAGTTGCACTCGATTTAGACGGAACCTTGTTGACGTCTGATAAGAGGATTTCAGAGGTAAATAAAAAAGCCCTGCGAGCAGCGCGTGACAAGGGTGTGTACGTCGTTCTGACAACAGGGCGCCCCCTGCAAGCCATAGGAACGTTTTTGGAGGAGTTGGATTTGCTGGGCGAAGGTCAGTACTCCATTACCTTCAACGGTGGTTTGGTACAGGAAAATACAGGCCGCATTTTGGATAAAACAGGCTTTAGCATCGACGATGTTCGTGCCATTCGTCAGGTGACAAATCAGTTGGACCTGCCTTTGGATGTTCTCTATGGTGGGGATGTCTATTCTCTTCCGGCAGCCAATGAATCTCTCTATCTGACTGCCAATCCCTTGCTCAATAAGATTGAAACGACCGATGCGGACTTGCCAACTGATTTGACCTACAACAAGGCGGTTTCAGCAGTGGCGGCGGATTTCTTGGATGAACAGATTCCGAAAATCCCTGCGGAATTGTATGAGCGATTCGAGATTTTCAAATCGCGGGATATTCTCTTAGAATGGAGCCCCAAAGGCGTTCACAAGGCTAATGGGTTAGCAAAATTGATTGGGCATCTGGGCATTGACCAGTCAGAAGTCATGGCCTGTGGTGATGAAGGTAATGACTTGTCTATGATCGCATGGGCAGGTTTGGGTGTTGCCATGGCCAACGGAACTGATGAAATCAAGTCGGCAGCCAAGCTTGTTCTGCCAAAAACCAACGATGAGGATGGGATTGCCTGGGCAATCGAACATTATGTATTAAACGAGGATTAGTATGGGATTATTTGATCGATTATTTGGAAAAGAAAAACTAGAAGAGCAAGTCTCTCCTGTTGAGGAAGTGGAGACGGAACAGTTAGATTCTAGTGAAGATACAGAAGTATCTGAAACTGAATCAGTTGCTCAAGAAACTGCCGTTGCAGAGGAGCCTGAGGAGAATGCAGACCTCACAGCAGAGCAAGAAGCTCAAAAACAACGGACTTTGGATATAATGGCCCAGTATTATGCTGCCAAGGAGGCTGCTGCGGCCCGTGTCAAAGAAGCACAGGAGTTGGGGCTTGACCCAGCTATTCAAACCAAGGCCAAAGAAGAGCCTGTTGAGGAAGTTGCTCCAGTAGAGCAGGAGAGCGAGCAGGACAAGTATCAGCGGACTTTGAAAAAGACCCGCACAGGCTTTGGGGCAAGGCTCAATGAATTCTTTGCCAATTTCCGTTTAGTAGACGAAGAATTTTTCGAAGAGTTAGAAGAAATGCTGATTTTGTCAGACGTAGGGGTGCAAGTTGCCTCTACACTGACAGAGGAGCTTCGATATGAGGCCAAGCTACAGAAGGCCAAAAAGACCGAGGAACTCCGTCGTGTGATCATCGAAAAGTTAGTGGATATCTACGAAAAAGATGGCGAGTTCAGCGAGCAGATCAACTTCCAAGATGATTTGACTGTCATGCTCTTTGTCGGTGTCAACGGTGTTGGGAAGACGACGTCTATCGGTAAGTTAGCCTACAAGTACAAGCAAGCTGGTAAGAAGGTTATGCTGGTTGCGGCGGACACCTTCCGTGCAGGTGCGGTAGCCCAGCTGGTCGAGTGGGGTCGTCGTGTCGATGTGCCAGTGGTCACTGGTCCTGAAAAGTCAGACCCAGCCAGCGTGGTCTTTGATGGGGTAAAACGTGCCGTGGCAGAAGGCGTGGATATTCTCATGATTGACACAGCAGGTCGCTTGCAAAATAAAGAAAACCTCATGGCAGAGCTGGAAAAAATCGGTCGCATCATCAAGCGGACTCTGCCTGATGCACCGCATGAAACCCTCTTAGCGCTAGATGCCTCGACAGGACAAAACGCCCTTAGTCAAGCCAAGGAATTTGCGAAAATTACTCCATTGACAGGTCTTGTTTTGACCAAGCTAGACGGTACTGCAAAAGGTGGCGTCGTTCTGGCTATTCGTCAGGAGTTGGATATTCCTGTTAAACTGATAGGTTTCGGTGAGAAAATCGATGACATTGGAGAATTTAAATCCGAAGAGTTCATGCGTGGACTTTTAGAGGGATTGGTGTAATATTGAAAAAAAGTCGTTAGTTGAAAAACTAGCGACTTTTCTTATCTGTATGCAGTAGGGAGTAAATGGCAATATCCACAAGACCACGATTGTTTCGAGCGGCTTGTCGGAGAGTACCTTCGTAGGTCATGCCGACTTTTTCCATGACGCGACCAGAAGGACGATTTTCACTATCGTGAACAGCCGTAATCCGTAAACAGCCCACTTCCTCCAATAAATAGTGATTAACAGCTTCAAGCGCTTCGGGCATATAATTTTGTCCCCACCATTTACTGCCTAACACCCAGCCCAATTCAGCAGCTTGGACTCTTTCATCAAGGCTGACAACGGAAATATCTCCAATGGGTTGCTGATTTTCTTTGAGCTCAATTACCCACCTGTACGCTTTTTCTTGTGAATAGGATTGAAGACAGAACTGGACATAGTCTTCAGTATCTTGGAGTGTCTGATGAGTTGGCCAGGTCAGATAGGTGGTAACCTTTTCATCTGAAGTCCAGTTTTGGAAAACAGGCTCAACATCGCTTGCTTGAAAAGGGCGTAAGACTAGGCGTTGGGTTTCTAATACTTGAGTTCCTTTATGTTGCATTTTATTTTCTCCTTAATAATGCCTCAATCCAGTCGGGTGCATAGGCAGAAGTACAGCCCTTTGGCACCTTCATATCAGCGTAAACCGCCAGTTCCTTACCAATCGCCAAGCCCTGCTCCAAGTAATCTGGGTAGGTCACAGCAATGTCCACCAAACATTGATTCATGGTCCATTGGACAAGCTCAGGTGCAGTTTGCAAATGCAATTTGATATACTCCAATGTTCCTTCGATTTCAGCTTTTTCAGCCGACTTACTTGCAAAATATTTGGCCCGTAAAAACCAGCCTAGACATTGAAAAACAGGCTCTTCCTTGTTCAACAATAATTCTTCCCATACCTCGCTGTCTTTCCGTTTGCTCAAGATAATAGAGGCCAATTTATCCAGTACATTGACAGAAACAGCTGCATCCAAACAGGTTTCAAGCTCTGCTGTTTCCAATTGATTTGGCTTAGTCTTGGCAATCTGAATGGCTAAATATTGGGCTTCCAAAACCTTTGTCTGCCAGAGGGGAGTAAAGAGTTCGAGCTGATTTTTGTAATTCTTGGCAATACCAGAAATGGCTCCCATCGGAACGCCGTAATAGGGCTGGATTTCCTGAGTTTTAGCATAGCGCTTGAGGGTCCCAGCGTGACTAGCGTCTTCTAACTTTTCTAAAATTTCTTGAATGATTGTGTTCATAATATCTCCTAAAAAAACTGGATTGCTCCAGTTTTTCTTATCTTACAACAAACCACGCTCACGATACCAAACATCCGGTGTCCAAACCCATTTTCTGCTGTAGCTGTCGAGCAAGTCGAAAGCGGCATCAGGTCCCATAGAACCGGCAGGGTAGGTGTGAAGGGGGACTTGGTTGGTTTTCCAAAGTTCGACCACACGGTCAATCAAAGTCCAGCTGGCCTTGACTTCTTTCCAGTGGCTGAAGTTGGTCGAATCGCCATTCAAGACATCAAAGAAGAGTTTTTCGTAGGCCTCTGGCGAATTGCCAAGTGCTGTCGCATTGTGGCGGAAATTGAGTTTGGCAGGTGTAAGCGCAAAGCTTGAGCCAACTTCCTTACCATTGATGGTCAAGGCAAATCCTTCGGTCGGCTGGATGTAGATGGTCAATACATTGGCCTCAGATGGCTCGCCGAAAATATCTTCCGTATGCTTGAAGGTAATGGTCACACGGGTGCCTTTTTCAGTCAGGCGTTTCCCTGTGCGGAAGAAGAATGGTACGTCGCGGAAACGGTCTGTATCAACAAAGAACACACCGCCTGCAAAGGTTTCAGTTTGCGAGTTTTCAGCAATATTTGGCTCGTCGAGATAAGAAATGTAGTCCTTACCGTCGATGCTACCCGCAGCATATTGTCCGCGAATGAAGTTGCGTTTGAGTTCTTCGTCCGTTTGCTGACGCAAGTTCTGGAAAACCTTGATTTTCTCAGCACGAACGTCTTGTTCCTTAAAACTAGCGGGCTTGTCCATTGCTAGCAAGGAAAGAACTTGAAGAACATGGTTTTGAACCATATCTTTCAAGGCACCTGAATGGTCGTAGTAGCCCCCACGGTCTTCAACGCCGATAGATTCTGCAAAAGTAATCTGCACATTGTCAATATATCGGCGGTTCCATACATGCTCAAAAATAATATTGGCAAAGCGCACGGCAAAGATATTTTGCACCATTTCCTTGCCTAGATAGTGGTCGATACGGTAGATTTGGTCTTCCTCGAAGGCAGCAGCCAATTCATCATTGAGTTTGCTTGCAGTTGCAAGGCTTGTTCCAAAAGGTTTTTCGATAATCAAACGCTCAAAACCTTGTCCGTCAACGATTTTCTCAGACTTGAGGTGTTTGGCAATGGTTCCGAAGAATTCAGGGGCCATGGATAAGAAGAAGACCTTGTTGTGTTGGGTATCGTACTTTTCACGCAAGTCATCTTGTAATTTTCGAAGAGCTACATAATGCTCCGTATCGTTGACATCATGGCTTTGATAGTAGAAATGGCTGGCAAATTCGTGAGCTTGACGCGGTGTATCTGGTAAATCTTCCAAGGATTCGATGACAATCGATTCAAAATATTCCTTGGTCCAAGGACGGCGAGCAGTTCCGATAACGGCGAAATTTTCAGCCAAGTGTCCAGCCTTGTAGAGGCGGAAAAGTGATGGATAGAGTTTGCGTTTGGCGAGGTCGCCACTTGCACCAAAAATAGTAAATAATACGTGTGATGACATAGACAATTTCCAATCTGTTCAGTATAAAGTACATTATAGCATAAATTGTCAGAAAATTCACTTTTTCTTATTATTTTCTTCTTCGGAATCAGTTTCTGGCTCTGGAAATTCGACTTTTTCCAGCTGATCAAAGGAAGCAAATTCTGCCAGCATCTTATCCAAATCATCTTGTCGTTTGTATGTTATAGCCATACGGCACCTCCATCTTTTTGTCGCTCATTTTATCTTCTTTTGCGTCGTTAAGTCATCCTGCCGTATTCTGCGAATAATACTTGCTGTCGCAAGTCTTATTTCAAACCTTGCTCAGCTCACAGGACTATTGAAGCAAATACTATAAGCAAACTGAATGACTTTGTCCTCATTATACTTTTTTTACCAAAAAATATCAAAATAACGGATAGTCATCCTGATTCAGAGCTTGCTTTAATGACTGGTAAAGGTCTGGATTTCGGCAATAAATGTGGTAGGTGACGCCTGCCTCGTCGTCAGTAAGAGGAATGACCACCCGTTCCTTATCGGTCTTCACCAGGTTGGTCGTGAAGTGGGGTAGGGAAGAATTGGCGACCAGCTCCTGAAAGGCAAAGTCATTTTCCTGGACGAAAAATTTAGACTGGGGCATCTTGTCATAGCAAAGTTGTCTCCAAAAGCCCAGATTGGTCTTGAGCAGGAAATTGTAGCCGTTTATCTCTACGAAAGTTACAGCTGACCGCTTGGCTAGTTCATGGCCTTTTGGTACAGCTATGGCTAGCTCCTCTCTGGAAAACGGCAGAGTAGGCAAGTTAGAGAGGGACTGGTCAAAAATATCAAAAATCAGTTGCTCAGGTCATTCTTCGATGGCTATTTCAAAGAGGAATTGCCTCAAACTGCAAGTCTGTCAAAAAAGAACGCATGGCAGAAAACTTCGCCATTTTCGATTTTGCCTTGACAGAAGACGACATAGCATCCATTCAGGAAATGGATACTGACACCAGTTTATTCATGGATCACAGAACTGTTGAGGCGGTAAAATTGTTCAAAGACTTTGTCGAAAGCAGAGGGATATAAATAGTACTTGAGGTCGGTTTAAATCGGCCTTTTTTCTACAATGTAAATCCTAGTTCATGGTATAATAGGTCTTATGAAGACAAGAATGACAGAATTAGTGGGCCTACTCAATCAGTATGCCAAAGAATATTATCAACTTGACAAACCAAGCGTGTCCGATGCTGAATATGACAAGCTTTATCGTGAATTGGTGGAATTAGAAAGTTCCCACCCAGAACTGGTTTTGCCAGACAGTCCGACCCACCGTGTCGGCGGAAAAATCTTGGACGGTTTTGAAAAATACAGCCACGTTTATCCCCTTTTTAGCTTGCAGGATGCCTTTTCTCGTGAGGAGTTGGACGCCTTTGACCAGCGTGTCCGCAAGGAATTTCCAGGTGCCAGCTATATTTGTGAGTTGAAAATTGATGGTCTATCCATTTCCCTGACCTACGAGGCTGGCCAGCTGGTGGTCGGTGCTACCCGTGGAGACGGCAGTGTCGGTGAAAATATCACGGAAAACCTCAAGCGTGTGGCGGATATTCCGCTGACCCTGCCAGAGCCTATCGACATGACTGTTCGGGGCGAGTGCTACATGCCTAAGACTTCCTTTGAACGGGTCAATGCCCAGAGGCAGGAGGCTGGTGAGGCTGAGTTTGCCAATCCTCGCAATGCTGCTGCAGGAACTCTCCGCCAGCTGGATACAGGTGTCGTTGCCCAGCGTGGACTCGCGACCTTTCTCTACCAGGAGGCCAGTCCGACAGAGGCGACCAGCCAGTCGGAGGTCCTTGACAAGTTGGACAGACTTGGCTTTGTGACCAACCACGACTATCAGTTGTCGGCTGATATGGACGCTGTTTGGGCTTTTATTGAAAAAATGGCAGAGCAGCGAGACAGTTTGCCCTATGAGATAGACGGTATCGTTATCAAAGTTAATGACCTAGCTGTCCAGGAAGAATTGGGCTTCACTGTCAAAGCGCCCCGATGGGCGGTGGCTTATAAGTTCCCAGCTGAGGAAAAAGAGGCGGAAATCCTGTCTGTCGACTGGACAGTCGGCCGGACTGGTGTGGTAACACCGACAGCCAACCTCAGCCCAGTTCAATTGGCAGGAACCACTGTTAGCCGCGCCACACTCCACAATGTCGACTATATTGCTGAAAAAGATATCAGAATCGGCGATACGGTTATCGTCTATAAGGCCGGTGACATCATTCCAGCTGTCCTCAAAGTCGTGGACAACTACCGAAATCACCAAGAACCAATGCCAATACCAACTGCTTGTCCAAGCTGTTCAGGTGACTTGCAGCATTATGAGGACGAGGTGGCCCTACGCTGTATCAATCCCCTTTGCCCAAGCCAGCTCATGAGCAAGCTAGAGCATTTTGCCAGCCGAGATGCCATGAATATTGCCGGCTTGGGGACTTCGATTGTAGAAAAACTCTACCAGTCTGGTCTGGTCCATGATGTGGCAGACATCTACAAGCTGACAGTTGAAGATTTGCTGACCTTGGAAGGTTTCAAGGAAAAATCAGCTGAAAAACTCTATCAGGCTATTCAGGCATCGAAAGACAATTCAGCGGAGCGCTTGCTGTTCGGCTTGGGCATTCGCCACGTTGGTAGCAAGGCTAGTAAGATTTTGCTGACGGCCTTGGGTGATTTGGAAAATCTGGCACAGGCTGACTTAGAAACTATTTCTGGCCTAGAAGGTTTGGGACAGGTCATCGCCCAATCGCTGGTAACTTATTTCTCTAGCGAAGGTGCGCAGAAATTGCTGAGCGAACTGAAAGAAGCCGGTGTCAATCTAGCCTATTTAGGTCAACAAGTAGCGACGGATGCAGCTTTATCTGGCATGACGGTTGTCTTGACAGGTAAGTTGGTGCGGATGAAACGCAGTGAGGCAAAGGCCAAACTGGAGGCTTTGGGTGCTAATGTAGCTGGCTCTGTTTCCAAGAGAACCAATCTAGTCGTCGCTGGCGCAGATGCTGGAAGTAAGTTGGCCAAGGCCCAAGAATTAGGAATTGAAATAAGAGACGAGGTCTGGTTAGAGAGCCTCTAAGGAAATCATGGAAGAACAAAAACGTGCAAGATTGATTTATAACCCGACCTCGGGACAAGAAATCATGAAGAAAAATGTAGCAGAAGTGCTGAATGTTTTGGAAGGATTTGGTTATGAAACCTCTGCCTTTCAGACTACTCCAGAAAAAGATTCAGCTAAAAACGAGGCTAGACGGGCAGCCCTGGCTGGATTTGACTTGGTCATTGCTGCTGGTGGTGACGGCACTATTAACGAAGTAGTCAATGGCATTGCTCCGCTTGAAAAACGACCTCGTATGGCGATTATTCCAACGGGAACGACCAATGACTATGCCCGTGCCCTAAAGGTTCCACGGGGGAATCCAGTTGAGGCAGCCAAGTTGATTGGAAAAAATCAGACCATTTTAATGGATATTGGTCTGGCTAAGAACGTGAAGAACGGCTATTCCCAGGAGCATTACTTTATCAATATTGCTGCCCTGGGCACCTTGACTGAATTGACTTACAGTGTGCCTAGCCAGCTCAAGACCATGTTTGGCTACCTGGCCTATGTGGTCAAGGGGGCAGAGCTATTGCCGCAGGTCCAGTTTACACCGGTGCGTGTCCAACATGACAAGGGGATTTTTGAAGGGTCTGTCTCCATGATTTTTGTGGCCCTGACCAATTCTATCGGAGGCTTTGAGCAAATTGTACCGGATGCCAAGCTGGATGACGGCAATTTTACCTTACTCATGGTGAAAACAGGCAATCTCTTTGAAATTCTACATCTGATTCGTCAGGTCTTGGACGGTGGCAAGCATGTAGATAGCAATTTGGTCGAGTATATCAAGACCAGGAGCTTATCTATCAAGCACTTGGACAATTCCAGTCGCCTCTTGCTCAACCTAGATGGAGAGTTTGGTGGAGATGCTCCGGTCCATTTATACAATCTGGCCAATCATATCGAATTCTTTGCGGATACGGACTTGGTTTCAGACCATGCTATTACCCTGGATACTGAACAAATCAATCGTGAAAAAATGGCACAGCGATTTATTGAGGAAACAAATCATTTTGAAGTGTCAATTAAATAGGAAGAAAGGACAAAAGTGTCTTTTCTTTTTGATTAATTAAAGCGAATTAAACGCTTCCAATGACGGTATTTTCTTGACAAATAGATGTTTTAGGAGTATCCTTACATGGTATTAAAATTTTAAAAGGAGAATTCGTTATGAATTTAGGCGCATTGGCTTTAGGTTTAGCCTGTCTTGGTGTAAGTATTGGTGAGGGACTGTTGGTAGCTTCTTACCTTAGTTCGACTGCACGTCAACCAGAAATGCAAAGCAAGTTAATGGCTGGTGTATTCTTGGGTGTTGCCTTTATCGAGGGAACGTTCTTCGTAACCTTGGCTATGATGTTTGTCTTGAAATAGTAGAAAATAGAGAAATAGAAAAGGGGGGAACCTCCATTGGAAGAACATTTAAGTCCAACCCTTACCCTTGGTCCCATAACCTTTGACCTGACCATGGTATTGGTTTCTATTATAACCATTTCCGTTATTTTCTTACTTGTTTTTTGGGCCAGTCGTCGAATGGAACTGAAGCCAAAAGGAAAACAGAATGTTTTGGAGTACGTGTATGAACTAGTTATCAATTTTACTAAGGGAAATTTGGGTAATGAAAATGCAAAACGCTATGCACTTTTCTTCTTTACAGCCTTCACATTTCTTTTGGTTGCCAATAACCTTGGTTTGATGACAAAGATTGAAACCGCTCAAGGACACAATCTATGGACCTCTCCAACAGCCAATATGGCCTACGACTTCGGTCTTGCTACCATTGCAACGGTATTTTGTCATGTCGAAGGTATTCGTCGTCGCGGATTTAAGGAGTATTTGAAAGCATTTGTAACGCCATGGGCTATGACTCCAATGAATATTTTGGAAGAAGTGACCAATCTGGCTTCTCTTGCACTCCGTTTATATGGGAATATCTATGCGGGGGAAGTACTGGTTTCTCTCCTCTTGCAATTATCTCAAAAAGGCGCCTTCGTTTATCCTATCGCATTTGGCTTAAACGTCATTTGGACAGCTTTTTCTGTGTTCATCTCCTGCTTGCAATCCTATGTATTTGTCATGCTGGTGTCTATGTATTTGAACAAGAAAATTAGTGGTGAGGCAGAGTAAGAAAGGGAATATGAAAAGATGGTAACACTTATTGCAATGCAATCAAGTACAGTTTTGGGGAACTTTATTCTGGTAACAGCATCTTTTGCTGTCCTACTCGTCTTAATTCGCCTATTTGCGTGGGACAAGATTACTGGAATTTTTGAAGAACGTGCTACTAAGATTGCCAATGATATTGATAGTGCGGAAGAAAAATTAACGCAGGCTTCTAAGCTTGTACAACAGAGAGAAGATGAGTTGGTTCAAGGCCGTATCGAAGGTCAAAAAATCATTCAAGATGCTGTTGAACGTGCAAAATTAGAGAAGAAGCGCTTGTTGGAACAAGCTGATGTTGAAATTCAAGGTTTGAAACAAAAGGCTCAGCTTGAAATCGAGGCAGAAAGACGCGAAGCTCAAGAAAACCTGCATGTACAGGTAGCGGAGTTGGCAGTTGATTTGGCTGGAAAGATTATCTTGGAAGATTTGGACCAGCAGGCCCATAGTCAATTGATTGATCGTTATTTGGATAAACTAGGAGACAAGTAGATGAACGCTAGAGAAAATGCCCTGGTGCAAAAGTATGCTCTATCATTTGCTGAAAAAGTTAGTGATCATGAAGAGATTTGGGAAATGTATGACCAAATTTCAGCCTTGATTTCCATTATTCATGATAGTAAGCTCAATCGTCTCTTGTTGTCAGCGACTGTTTCTAAAGAAGAGAAGGCTGAATTCGTTCGGACTGTGCGTCAGTCCAGTTTTTGGCAAATCAATGACCTTATCGAAGATGTGATTCGAGATGGGCATGCTGATTTGCTCCTGGAAACGCTGGAACGTGCTCAGCTACAAATTAGTAAGTTTAAAAATGAATTTGAGGCCCATGTGGTTTCAGTTTATCCGCTGACAGAAGAACAAAAAGAGCGTCTTCGTCGACTGGTAGAAACACGTTTTTCTCTTCGTGTTCGTAGTATTGTTGAAGAGCTTAATAATACTTTGATGGGGGGCTTTATTGTGACGGTCAACCACAAGGTCATTGATGCCAGTGTACGCAGTCAGTTGAATGACGTTAGGAAAAAACTTTAGAAAATAGAAAGTGGTGTTCTTTTGGTGATTAATGCACAAGAAATTAGCGCTTTACTAAAACAACAAATAGAGGGCTTTCAGCCTGATTTTGACTATACTGAGACAGGTGTAGTGACCTATATCGGTGACGGAATTGCTCGTGCTCAGGGTCTAGATAATGCCATGAGTGGCGAGCTTCTGATTTTTGAAAACGATACTATTGGTATGGCTCAAAACTTGGAGACCAATGATGTTGGTATCATCATTCTCGGAGATTTTACAGACATCCGTGAAGGCTCAGTGGTCCGTCGGACTGGTAAAATCATGGAAGTACCAGTTGGTTCAGGCTTGATTGGTCGGGTTATCAATCCGCTCGGTCAACCGGTTGATGGCTTAGGAGAAATCCGTACGACAAAGACACGTCCAGTTGAATACCCAGCTCCCGGTGTTATGCAACGTAAATCTGTTACAGAGCCTTTGCAAACAGGTTTGAAAGCCATTGATGCCTTGGTACCAATCGGTCGTGGCCAGCGGGAGTTGATTATCGGTGACCGCCAGACGGGTAAAACGTCTGTAGCTATTGACGCCATTCTCAACCAAAAAGGCCAAGATATGATTTGTATCTACGTGGCCATTGGTCAGAAGGAATCAACGGTTCGTACACAGGTAGAAACCCTTCGTCAGTACGGTGCTTTGGACTACACAATTATTGTAACAGCCTCTGCATCGCAACCTTCTCCGCTCTTGTTCTTGGCCCCTTATGCAGGTGTTGCTATGGCGGAAGAATTTATGTACGAAGGCAAGCACGTTTTGATTGTCTATGATGATTTGTCAAAACAAGCGGTAGCCTACCGTGAATTGTCTCTCTTGCTCCGTCGTCCTCCAGGTCGTGAGGCCTATCCAGGGGATGTATTCTACTTGCACAGTCGCTTACTAGAGCGCTCGGCTAAGGTATCTGATGAGTTGGGTGGAGGCTCGATTACAGCTCTGCCATTTATCGAGACACAGGCAGGAGACATTTCAGCCTATATCGCAACCAACGTGATTTCTATTACCGATGGACAAATTTTCCTCAAGGATGACTTGTTCAACTCAGGTATTCGTCCGGCCATTGATGCAGGTTCTTCTGTATCGCGTGTCGGCGGTTCGGCTCAAATCAAGGCGATGAAGAAGGTGGCTGGTACTCTCCGTATCGACCTTGCTTCTTACCGTGAATTGGAGGCCTTTACGCAATTTGGTTCGGATTTGGATGCGGCTACGCAGGCTAAACTCAACCGTGGTCGTCGTACAGTCGAGGTTCTCAAACAACCATTGCACAAACCATTACCTGTTGAAAAACAAGTCTTGATTTTGTACGCCTTGACTAATGGTTATTTGGATTCAGTGCCGATTGATGATATCTTGACCTTTGAAGAAGAATTGTATGCTTATTTTGATTTGCATTACGATAACCTCTTGGAAGTTATTCGGTCAACAAAGGATCTTCCAGATACAGATGAGTTGAATGCGGCCATTCAAGCCTTCAAAGACCAGTCTGTCTTTAAGTAAAGGAGTGAAATATGGCAGGTTCTCTCAATGAAATCAAGTCAAAAATTACATCAACTAAGAAAACCAGTCAAATCACAGGTGCCATGCAGATGGTTTCGGCCTCAAAATTAGCTAAGTCAGAGCAACTAGCCCAATCCTTCCAGATTTACGCTAGCAAGGTTCGTCAGATTACAACGGACTTGTTGCATGGTGAATTGGTTGCATCTGATACTAGCCACCCTATGTTGCTCCGCCGTCCGATTCAAAAATCAGGCTATATCGTCATTACATCCGATAGCGGCCTCAAAGGATCTTATAATTCTAGTATCCTGAAGGCTGTTATGGGCATGATTGACCAAGACCATGACTCACCGGATGAGTATGCCATTATTGCTATCGGCAGTATGGGTGCGGATTTTTTCCGTGCGCGTGGCATCAATCCTGTCTTTGAATTGCGGGGAATTGCTGATAATCCTAGTTTTGAAGAAGTTCAAAAAATCATTTCCAAGTCTGTTGAAATGTACAAAAATGAACTGTTTGATGAATTGTATGTTTGTTACAACCACCATGTCAATAGCTTGACTAGTCAGGTTCGTGTGCAGCAGATGTTGCCAGTAGAAGATTTGGATTATCATGAAACAGATGGTTACACAGCTACCTTTGAATTAGAGCCAAATCGTGAAGTGATTTTGGAACAGCTCCTGACCCAGTATGCAGAATCAACCATTTATGGTGCTATTTTGGATGCTAAGACGGCTGAGAATGCGGCTGGTATGACAGCCATGCAAACTGCGACAGATAATGCAAAAAATGTCATCAATGATTTGACCATTCAATACAACAGGGCTCGTCAGGCTGCAATCACGCAAGAAATTACAGAGATTGTAGCAGGCGCATCAGCCCTTTAGTAGTTTTACTCGGACAAATCAAATTTCAGTAGACGACTAGATAGGAACCTAGTTTGAGTTTGATTGATTTGGGTAAAGAATAGAAATAGAGGAAATAAGATGAGTTCAGGCAAAATTACTCAGGTTGTCGGACCCGTTGTAGACGTTGCGTTTGCAGCTGAGGACAAACTCCCTGAGATTAACAACGCACTGGTTGTATATAAAAATGATGACTCCAAACAGAAAGTTGTGCTTGAAGTTGCTTTGGAGTTGGGCGATGGTGTTGTTCGGACTATCGCTATGGAGTCGACAGATGGTTTGACTCGTGGTATGGAAGTCTTGGACACTGGTCGTCCCATTTCTGTGCCAGTTGGTAAGGAAACCTTGGGTCGTGTTTTCAACGTTCTTGGTGATACCATTGATTTGGATGAGCCTTTTGCAGAAGATGCAGAACGTGAACCGATTCATAAGAAGGCACCAACCTTTGATGAATTGTCTACTTCCAATGAAATCTTGGAGACAGGTATCAAGGTTATTGACCTCTTGGCTCCTTATTTGAAAGGTGGTAAGGTCGGTCTCTTCGGTGGTGCCGGGGTTGGTAAGACAGTTCTTATCCAAGAATTGATCCACAACATCGCCCAGGAACACGGTGGTATCTCTGTATTTACCGGAGTTGGCGAACGGACCCGTGAGGGAAATGACCTTTACTGGGAAATGAAAGAGTCTGGCGTTATTGAAAAAACAGCCATGGTTTTTGGTCAGATGAATGAGCCACCTGGTGCGCGGATGCGTGTCGCTCTGACTGGTTTGACCATTGCGGAATACTTCCGTGATGTTGAAGGTCAGGATGTTCTCTTGTTCATCGACAACATTTTCCGTTTCACGCAGGCAGGTTCAGAAGTTTCGGCCCTTCTCGGTCGGATGCCGTCTGCCGTTGGTTACCAACCAACTTTGGCGACAGAAATGGGTCAATTGCAGGAACGGATTACGTCAACGAAGAAAGGTTCGGTTACTTCTATCCAGGCGATTTACGTACCAGCTGATGACTATACGGATCCGGCTCCAGCAACAGCCTTTGCCCACTTGGATTCGACAACTAACTTGGAGCGTAAATTGACCCAATTGGGTATCTATCCAGCCGTTGATCCGTTGGCATCGTCATCTCGTGCCCTGGCTCCTGAAGTTGTAGGAGAAGAGCACTATCAGGTAGCAATGGAAGTCAAACGTGTCCTACAACGCTACCAGGAACTGCAAGATATCATTGCCATTCTCGGTATGGATGAATTGTCAGATGAGGAGAAGACCTTGGTTGGTCGCGCTCGTCGTATCCAATTCTTCCTATCACAAAACTTCAACGTTGCCGAGCAGTTTACTGGTATGCCAGGTTCTTATGTACCGGTTGAGGAGACTGTCAAGGGCTTCAAGGAAATCTTGGATGGTAAACATGACCATTTGCCAGAAGACGCCTTCCGAAATGTTGGTTCCATTGAAGATGTCGTTGCCAAGGCTGCTAAAATGAGATTTTAGAGGTGGCTTATGGAACAAATGACTGTTCAAATCGTGACACCTGATGGTATCAAGTATGACCACCATGCAGCTTTTATTCTGGTTAAAACTCCTGAAGGAGAAATGGGTATCTACCCTGGCCACGAAGAACTGATTGCTGTACTGGAAATTGATGAAATCAAGGTTCGTCGTATTGACGATGAAAACCACGTTGACTGGATTGCTGTCAACGGTGGTATTATCGAGGTAAATAAAAACCAGATTACGGTCGTTTCGGATTCTGCTGAGCGGGAGCGGGACATTGATATTAGTCGGGCTGAACGGGCTAAATTGCGGGCCGAGCGTGAATTGCAAGAAGCGCAGACGACCCAAAATGCTGACTTGGAGAAACGGGCGACCGTTGCCCTCCAACGGGCTATCAACCGTATCCGTGTAGGGAAACACTAATAATAACTAGGAGACTGGACTTAAGTTCGGTCTCTTTCCTTTTTTCGTGGTATAATGGAAACATGGTGACATCAATTTTACAATTATTAAGTCATATACTTTTTATCTATTTGGCCCATCATCTTCTGGTGACAACCGTTGATTGGGCACGTTGGCTCAAGGTGACAGGAGACAATCAGCCAAAAATTAACTTGCTGATTTTATTTCTTGCAATTGCCCTGGGCTACCTGGTATCGACCTTCTTCCTGGAGTTAGTAATCATAGGTCGGTCTTTCAGTACGAATTTTGCATAAAGTAGAGGAATTTCATGGATAAAATTATTGTTCGAGGTCAGAAAGCTGCTCTCAAGGGTCAGGTTGAAATCGAAGGGGCTAAAAATGCAGTCTTGCCACTCTTGGCTGCTACTGTTTTAGCAAAAAATGGTCAATCTCGTTTTACCCAGGTACCGATTTTGTCTGATGTTTATACCATGAATAATGTGGTTCGTGGTCTCGGTGTTCGTGTTAAGTTTGATGAGGAGACTAAGACGGTCGATATTGATGCGACCGGTAAGTTGAGCTCAGAAACCCCTTACAAATACGTCAGTCAGATGCGGGCTTCGATTGTTATTTTGGGCCCAATTTTAGCGCGAAATGGCTATGCCAAGGTGTCTATGCCTGGTGGCTGCACCATTGGTAGCCGGCCGATTGACTTGCATCTCAAGGGTTTGCAGGCCATGGGCGCAAAAATCAAGCAACGAGCTGGTTATATCGAGGCGACAGCTGAGCGTTTGCAGGGGACAACGATTTACCTTGATTTCCCAAGTGTCGGCGCTACTCAAAACCTGATGATGGCTGCTACTCTAGCCAATGGAACGACTGTCTTGGAAAATGCTGCGAGAGAGCCAGAAATCGTTGACTTGGCTAACTTCCTCAATAAGATGGGGGCTAAGGTCAAGGGAGCTGGTACGGAAACGGTGACCATTCACGGTGTGGAGGAATTGACTGGTGCAGAGCATCCTGTTGTTCAGGACCGTATTGAGGCAGGTACCTTTATGGTGGCTGCTGCTATGACTGGTGGTGATGTCCTGGTCAAAGACGCCGTCTGGGAGCACAATCGACCCCTTATTTCTAAAATGCTTGAAATGGGTGTGGAAGTGACAGAAGAGGATGCAGGTATTCGTGTGCGTTCGCAGATTGAACAACTCAAGCCTGTGACGGTCAAAACCATGCCACATCCAGGATTTCCTACGGACATGCAGGCTCAATTTACGGCTTTGATGGCCGTTGCCAAAGGTGAGTCAACCATGATTGAGACTGTTTTTGAAAATCGTTTCCAGCACCTGGAAGAAATGCGCCGGATGGACGTTGTTTCAGAAATCTTGCGAGATACAGCGATTATCACTGGTGGTCAGCCAATTCAAGGTGCTGAAGTTATGTCGACTGATTTGCGGGCCAGTGCTGCTCTGATTCTAGCTGGACTTGTTGCTGAAGGTGAAACTATTGTTGGCCGTCTCAGTCATCTGGACAGGGGCTACTATCGTTTCCATGAGAAATTAGCTAGATTGGGAGCAGATATTGAGCGCGTGAGTGGAGAAGTAGAAAATGGATAAAGAACAGTTTGGGTATATCAAAAAACAATTATTGATTGTCTTGCTGGTCATCTTGGCCATGTTCCTTCTGTTTGCAGTGGGCTTGATGATTGGCTATGGCGTCATTGGTGATGGTGACAATATTTGGTCTGTCCTTTCGCCTGAAAAATGGCAGGAATTGATTAATAAATTTACAGGGAAGTAGGGTAGCCTACTTTCTTTTTGGAGAAATGATGAATAATAAAACGAAAAAACAGGCGACTAGTTTGCTGAGCCTGCTGGTGACTATTTTGGTGGTCGGCGGAGGTTACTTTTTTAATCAGCCGTCATCTACAAGTCAGGATTTGTCCTACTATGTCAATCAGTCCAGTGCAAGTCAATCAACACCCGACAAGGAGTTGGCGTCCAGTGTATTGACGGATGAGGCCAAGAAACAACTGGGTGGCTCGATCCAATGGAATGGGGCCGGTGCCTTCATTATCAATAATAATAAAACCAACTTGGATGCGTCAGTTTCCAGTATGCCTTATGCGGATAATAAGACCAAGCGGGTGCAGGGCGAGGAGATTCCAACTGTCGCTAATGCCCTCATGGCTAAATCTACGCGTCAGTACAAGGACCGTGATCAGACAGGCCAAGGGCGAACCTCCTGGACGCCGGCTGGTTGGCATCAGGTTCATGATTTGCCAGGAGAATACGACCATGCGGTGGACCGTGGGCACTTGCTTGGCTATGCCTTGATTGGTGGCTTAGACGGATTTGACGCCTCAACCAGTAATCCCAAGAATATTGCCACTCAAACGGCCTGGTCCAATCAGGCCTATGAGGATTATTCTACTGGGCAAAACTACTATGAAACAAAAGTCCGCCGGGCCTTGGACAAGAACAAACGTGTCCGCTACCGTGTCACACTGATCTATGCGGATGATGATGACCTGATTGCTCTAGGAAGTCACCTGGAGGCTAAATCGTCAGACGGTAGCCTGGAATTCAACGTCTTTGTGCCAAATGTTCAGAGTGGACTCAGTATCAACTACCACAGTGGGGAAATTACTGTTAACGAATAGAATATTATTTGCAAAAATACTGAATCTTTGGTAGAATGAATAGTAATTGAATAGAAGTCTGTGAGACTAGTACACCTATGGAAACTGCCCAGGGAGTTGAGCCGTGACTGCAAGCTCAATCAGTGAAAGTTGGTCGAATTCACTCACGCAAGGACTTAGAATGAAGGTCTGCAGAGGCAGATGAAAACGGATGGTACCGCGTGACAACGCTCCGATGTGGGTGGTGTCATGCTTTTTTTATTGGAGGAAAGATGTCAAATACGATTGAACAACAGCTGGTGGAACTCCGCCAATCTACACTTGAAAAGTTAAAGGCTATTAGCCATGAAAATGAAAAGGCCTTGCAGGATTTGAAGGTCGAAGTTTTGGGTAAAAAAGGTTCTCTGACAGACCTTTTGAAGGGGCTGAAAGACTTGTCTAACGACATGAAACCAATCGTTGGTAAGCAGGTCAATGAAGTACGTGATGTGCTGACAGCTGCCTTTGAAGAGACAGCTCAAAAGGTTGTAGCGGCAAAAATCCAACAACAATTAGCATCAGAAACCATTGATGTGACCCTGCCAGGTCGTCAGGTCAAGGTCGGAAAACGTCATGTCTTGACCCAAACTTCGGAAGAAATCGAAGATATTTTCTTGGGTATGGGCTTCCAAATCGTTGACGGATTTGAAGTGGAAAAAGACTACTACAACTTTGAGCGCATGAATTTGCCAAAAGACCACCCAGCGCGTGATATGCAGGATACTTTCTATATTACCGAAGAAATTCTTATGCGGACTCACACTTCGCCAGTCCAAGCTCGGACCATGGACCAGCATGATTTTTCAAAGGGAGCGCTGAAAATGATTTCTCCGGGGCGTGTATTCCGTCGTGATACGGACGATGCGACCCACAGCCACCAGTTCCACCAGATTGAAGGATTAGTTGTCGGTGAAAATGTATCCATGGGTGACCTCAAGGGTACGCTTGAAATGATCATCAAGAAAATGTTTGGTGAAGAGCGTCAGATTCGCCTACGTCCATCATACTTCCCATTCACTGAGCCTTCTGTTGAGGTGGATGTTTCCTGCTTCAAGTGCGGTGGTGACGGCTGTAATGTATGTAAGAAAACAGGATGGATTGAAATTCTCGGTTCCGGCATGGTCCACCCACAAGTATTGGAAATGAGTGGCATTGACTCAAGCAAGTACTCTGGATTTGCCTTCGGTCTTGGTCAGGAACGCATTGCCATGCTCCGCTACGGAATCAACGATATCCGTGGATTCTATCAAGGCGATGTACGCTTTAGTGAACAATTTTGATTCGGTACTCCTTATTGCTGACGTAGTCAGCTATTAAGGAGACGGGAATCGCTATAATGCGACTTCCCTAGCTTCCTCACTAGTTTTTCAAGCGGAAAGTGTCGTTCCGCTTGAAAGTCGTCGTAATTTAGGTAGTTTGTTAGGTGTTCAGTACGAGAAATGGTAGCTGTTCTAGCGGTTTACCTAGTCCACTTAGATAATGAAAGGCATTGAGATGCAGATAGATTCGATACGTTTGGAAGAGGTTTCCGTTTTGCAGGAGTTGGCCAAGCAGACCTTTGCTGAAACCTTTGCTCATGACAATGATCCAGAGGAGTTGGAAGCATTCTTCGAGGAAGCCTACTCCTTGGAGGTCTTGACTAGTGAGTTATCGGATCCCAATTGCCAGCATTATTTTCTAAGGATTGATGATCAGGTGGCTGGTTATCTCAAGCTCAACCAAGGTCCTGCCCAGACGGAGCAGGAGTTGGAAAATGCCTTTGAAATCCAGCGTATCTATCTCTTGCAGGCCTATCAGGGCCGCGGTCTTGGGAAGGTCTTGTTTGAATTTGCTTTGGAAAAAGCAGAGCAGTCTAGTTGTGACTGGGTCTGGCTGGGAGTCTGGGAACATAATTACAAGGCTCAGAAATTCTATGCAAAATACGGATTTGAAAAATTTGGCCAGCATGAATTTGCGGTCGGTGATAAGATTGATGTGGATTGGCTACTGAAACGGCCTTTGCACGAGAAAGGATAATATGTTAGTAAGTTACAAATGGTTAAAAGAACTCGTTGACTTTGATGCGACAAGCCATGACTTGTCTGAAAAAATGTCAACAACAGGAATTGAAGTAGAAGGGGTTGAGAAAAAGAGTGCTGGCCTTTCTAAGTTGGTTGTCGGTCAGGTTGTGTCTGCTGAGCCAATTCCAGATACCCACCTCAATATCTGCCAGGTCAATGTCGGTGAGGAAATCACGCAAATCGTTTGCGGTGCTCCAAATGTCAAGCCAGGCATCAAGGTGATCGTCGCACTGCCAGGTGCGCGTATCGCTGGCAACTACAAGATCAAGAAAGGAAAAATCCGCGGGGTTGAGTCTTTGGGTATGCTCTGCTCATTGAGCGAAATCGGCGTGTCCGACTCAGTTGTGCCAAAAGTCTATGCGGACGGTATCTACCACCTGCCAGAAGATGCAGTCGTGGGTGAGCCGGTCTTTTCGTACTTGGACCTGGACGACGAGATTATCGAGCTGTCCATCACACCAAACCGTGCTGACGCTCTTTCCATGCGTGGCGTGGCTCACGAAGTCGCAGCCATTTACGACAGCAAGGTCAACTTCAAGCCTGTTGTCTTGGAAGAAAGCGATAAAAAAGCCAGCGATGTGATTGAAGTGGCCATTGAGTCAGAAAAGGTGACTGCCTACACGGCTCGTGTCATTGAAAATGTGACCATCGCACCAAGCCCACAGTGGTTGCAAAACCTGCTCATGAACGCAGGTATTCGCCCGCTCAACAATGTGGTTGACATTACCAACTACATCTTGCTCTACTTCGGTCAGCCAATGCACGCTTTTGACTTTGACAAGTTTGACGGTAAGCAAATCGTGGCTCGCCAGGCAAAAGACGGTGAGAACTTGGTAACTCTTGACGGCGAAGAGCGTGACTTGATTGCCGATGACATCGTCATTTCCGTTGCGGACAAGGCAGTTGCCCTCGGTGGTGTCATGGGTGGTGCTAATACAGAGATTGACAATAGCTCTCAGACCGTTGTGCTGGAAGCTGCCCTCTTTGACGGCAAGTCTATCCGCAAGACCTCAGGTCGCCTCAACCTTCGCTCTGAGTCCTCTTCTCGCTTCGAAAAAGGCATCAACGTAGCAACTTTGACGGAGGCTATGGACACAGCCGCTGCTATGATTGCGGAACTGGCTGGCGGTCAGGTCTTGTCTGGTATTGTTGCTGCGGGTAGCGTGGACACTTCGGACATCCCAGTCACTGCAACTATTGATTACGTTAACCGCTCGCTCGGGACCAATCTTGACTATGCTCAGATCGCAGATATTTTCCGTCGTTTAGGTATGGAAACAACTGGCGATGCAAGTCAGTTCACAGTAGCAGTACCGCGTCGCCGTTGGGACATTCGCATTCCTGCAGACTTGGTAGAGGAAATCGCACGTATCTATGGCTATAATAATCTGCCGACCACTCTTCCGAAAGAGGACGGAACAGCAGGTGAGCTAACCCTGACTCAGAACATCCGTCGCCAAGTACGTAGCCTGGCAGAAGGTGCAGGCCTGACAGAAATCATTTCCTACGCCTTGACAACACCTGAAAAGGCTGTGGAGTTTGCAGCACGTCCAACCACAGTCACCGAACTCATGTGGCCAATGACTGTTGACCGCTCTGCCCTTCGTCAGAACATGGTGTCTGGTATGCTGGAAACAGTGGCCTACAACGTGGCTCGTAAGAACAAGAACTTGGCTCTCTACGAAATCGGTAAAATCTTTGAACAGTCTGGCAATCCAAAAGAAGACCTGCCGCAAGAAATTAATAAGTTTGCCCTTGTTTTGACTGGTTTGGTGGTTGAGAAAGACTTCCAGACACCAGCTGTACCAGTTGATTTCTTCCGTGCTAAAGGTATCTTGGAAGCTATCTTTGCTCATTACAAGGTGGCTGTTGACTTTGTGGCGACTAGTGAGATTGCTGCTCTGCATCCAGGTCGTACAGCTGAAATCCATTTGAATGGGGCGGTTATCGGCTTTGTCGGTCAGGTACATCCTCAAACGGCTAAGGACTACGGAATTCCTGAGACCTATGTGGCTGAAATCAATCTGGATGCGATTGAAGAAGCTCTCCAGCCTGCTCAGCCATTTACCGAAATCTCCAAATTCCCAGCGGTTAGCCGTGATATTGCCCTGCTTTTGAGCAGTGATGTCAAGCATCAGGATGCCCTGAATGCTATTGCCGGTGCTGGCGTGAAACGTTTGACCAAGGTGACCCTCTTTGATGTCTATGCGGGCAGCAATATTGAGGCTGGTAAGAAATCTATGGCTTATAACCTGACCTTCCAAAATCCTGCGGACAGCCTGACGGATGAGGAAGTGGCGAAGTATATGGAGAAAATCAGTAAGGCTTTGGTGGAGCTTGGTGCTGAAATTCGTTAATTTGTAAATCTTGTGATATCCTAGTCTGCGGGCTAGGATTTTTGGGAGGGAAGTATGAACACTCAAGATATTCAAGAAAAATTTTTCCGAGATGGAAAGTTGCTTGTCATTCCGAAGAAATTAAAAAGTAAGCAGGTCTTGTTTGCCTACTTGCAGGAGGAATTGGCTAAGAAGGGCTCGACATTTACAGAAAAAGATGTCAATGCCTTTCTAGCTGAGATCTATGACGATTATGCTATTTTAAGACGTTACTTGGTAGATTATGGCTACCTATCGCGTGATCAGTATGGTTTGGAATACAGAATAGAAGAAAAGAGATGATTGCGGTCATCTCTTTTGTCTTACAAAATAAAGGGTTCAATCTTCAATTCAACCGCATCACCGTATTTAGCCAGCAAGTCCTCTGCCAGGGGATGATAGAGTTCTCTTAGTTGTTCAATCTTGTATGGGAATTGCTTGCCGATGTAGTCAAATTTACATTCTACAGTGTGAAAGAGTTGGTGGAAGAGCTCGTTGATGGCATGAAGTCTAGCAATCATCTCCTCATCCCCTTCCAGCCATTCAGGGATTTCGACGCGGTTGTCGACAAAACCATCAATCAATTTTACAGGGAAGGACCCGTATTCTAAGACAAATTCGTACATAGTTGTTCTCCTTGAGTTTTCCATATTTTAGCATAATCCTCACAAAATGGGTAGAAAGTTGATTGTTGATATAGTAAGTATTTGCAAGAAAGGATTTTTTCCCGTAAAATGGAGAAAAAAACACGAGGAGTAAACATGGATAAATATCATATTCCACCGGTTTTGGTGTTTGAAAATTATGAGTTGGTTGAGGTCTCAAATGGTCGAGTGGTCATTGAGACAAGAGTAGTTGAGTCTTCCTTGAATATTTATGGTATGACCCACGGAGGTTATCTGTTTACCTTTTGTGATAATGTTGCTGGACTGGCTGTTTTCTCTCAGGGATACAAGTGTGTGACCCTCCAGTCCAATGTTCATTTTACAAGGGCGGGCCATCTGGGAGACAAGTTGACTATCACGGCAGAAATTGTTCACGATGGTCGTTCAACCAAGTTGGTAGAAGCAGTTGTTACCAATGAAAAAGGTCAAAAATTAGTCAGAGCTAGCTTCACCATGTTTGTGACGGGAACCTTTGAAGAAGAATCTTAAAATTTTTGTGATTTTATGAGCATTATTTTTGAAATCGGTAACAGTCATGTGTATAATGGATAATGTAAAAAAATATATTTTTGAAAGTGAGATTTTCCATTATGGCTAAAATCGTCGTTGTGGGTACAAACCACGCTGGTACTGCATGTATCAAAACAATGTTGTCAAACTACGGTGCTGAAAATGAAATCGTAACATTTGACCAAAACTCAAACATTTCTTTCTTGGGTTGTGGTATGGCACTTTGGATCGGTGAACAAATCGATGGTCCAGAAGGTCTTTTCTACTCAGATAAAGAGCAATTGGAAAGCATGGGCGCAACCGTTCACATGCAATCACCAGTTGTAGACATTGACTTCGAGAAAAAAGAAGTGACTGCAATTGTTGACGGTAAAGAGCACGTAGAATCATACGAAAAATTGATTCTTGCGACTGGTTCACAACCAATCATCCCACCAATCAAAGGTGTGGAAATCAAAGAAGGTTCAACTGACTTTGAAGCAACTCTTGAAAACCTTCAATTTGTTAAATTGTACCAAAACGCTGAAGACGTAATCAACAAGCTTGAAAAGCCAGACATCAACCGCGTAGCTGTTGTTGGTGGTGGTTACATCGGTGTTGAGCTTGCAGAAAGCTTCAAACGTAAAGGTAAAGAAGTTGTTCTTGTTGATATCGCTCCAACAGTTATGGGTGCATACTATGACCGCGACTTTACTGAAATGATGAACAAAAATCTTGAAGAAAACGGTGTGAAATTAGCTCTTGGTCAAGCTGTTCAAGCTGTTGAAGGTGACGGTAAAGTTGAGCGTCTTGTGACTGATAAAGAAACATTTGACGTTGACATGGTTATCATGTGTGTAGGCTTCCGTCCTAACACAGGTCTTGCTAAAGGTCAATTGGAAACCTTCCGTAACGGTGCATGGATCGTTGACAAGAAACAAGAAACAAGCATGAAAGACGTTTATGCAATCGGTGACTGTGCAACTATCTACGACAACGCTCGTCAAGATACAAGCTACATCGCTCTTGCTTCAAACGCTGTTCGTACAGGTATCGTAGCAGCACACAACGCAACTGGTCATGAGTTGGAAGGTGTTGGTGTTCAAGGTTCAAATGGTATCTCAATCTTCGGTCTTAACATGGTTTCAACTGGTTTGACAGAAGAGCGCGCGAAAGATGCTGGTTTCAACGCAGCAGTAGCGTCATTCACAGACCTTCAAAAACCTGAATTTATTAAACATAATAACCACGAAGTAGCAATCAAGATTGTCTTTGACAAAGATACACGTGTTGTTCTTGGTTGCCAAATGGTATCACGCGAAGATATGTCAATGGGTATCCACATGTTCTCACTTGCTATCATGAAACAAGTGACAATCGAAGAGTTGGCATTGATGGATCTCTTCTTCTTGCCACACTTCAACAAGCCATACAACTACATAACAATGGCAGCACTTGGTGCGGAATAAGCTTAATTGATAAAATAAGGTCCAGAGTTTTCTCTGGGCTTTTTTACTGATCTGACATTTCGTAAATGAAGTATATTTTGGTATAATGGAGAGTAATTACATTTTGAGAAAGTATGAGAATATGAACCCTTTATTAAACGGAATGAACGATAGACAGGCGGAGGCTGTTCAGACAACGGAAGGTCCGCTCTTAATTATGGCAGGTGCGGGCTCAGGCAAGACTCGTGTTCTAACCCACCGCATTGCTTATCTGATTGATGAAAAAATGGTTAATCCTTGGAATATTTTGGCTATTACCTTTACCAATAAGGCTGCGCGGGAGATGAAGGAGCGGGCCTATGCGCTCAATCCTGCTACGCAAGATTGCTTGATTGCCACTTTCCACTCCATGTGTGTACGGATTTTACGTCGGGATGCGGATCACATTGGCTATAACCGTAACTTTACCATCGTAGATCCGGGTGAGCAACGCACGCTGATGAAACGGATTTTGAAAGCTCTAAATCTGGACCCGAAAAAGTGGAGTGAGCGGACTATTTTGGCAACCATTTCCAATGCCAAGAATGATTTGATTGATGATGTGGCTTATGAGGTGCAGGCAGGCGATCTCTATACGCAGATTGTTGCCAAATGCTACAAGGCTTATCAGAAAGAACTCCGTCAGTCAGAGGCAGTCGATTTTGATGACCTAATCATGTTGACGCTCCGCCTATTTGACCAAAATCCTGACGTCCTGACCTACTACCAGCAGAAATTTCAATATATCCATGTCGATGAGTACCAAGATACCAACCACGCCCAGTATCAGCTGGTCAAACTCTTAGCGTCACGCTTTAAGAATATCTGTGTGGTCGGTGATGCGGACCAGTCCATCTATGGCTGGCGTGGGGCGGATATGCAAAATATCTTGGATTTTGAGAAGGATTATCCAGAAAGCAAGGTGGTTTTGCTGGAGGAAAATTACCGCTCGACCAAGACAGTCCTTCAGGCAGCCAATGAGGTTATTGAGAACAATCGCAACCGCCGTCCGAAGAAGTTGTGGACGCAAAATGCTCAGGGAGATTTGATTACCTACTATCGTGCGCGCGATGAGGGCGATGAGGCGATTTATGTTGCCAGTCAAATTGACCAACACCATCGTGAAGGCAAGCCTTATAAGGACTTCGCCGTTCTTTACCGGACCAATGCCCAGTCTCGTACCATTGAGGAGGCCCTGCTCAAGGCCAATATTCCTTACACTATGGTGGGCGGGACCAAGTTCTATAGCCGTAAGGAAATCCGTGATGTGATTTCCTATCTGAATATTATTGCCAACCCTGCAGACAATATTTCTTACGAGCGCATTGTCAATGAACCCAAACGCGGAGTAGGACCGGGAACAGTCGATAAGATTAGGGACTTTGCGACGACGCATGCCATGTCCTTGCTTGAAGCATCACAGGATATTATGCTGTCTGGTGTCAAGGGTAAGGCTGCTCAAGCCGTTTTTGACCTTGCAACCCTGCTATACAATCTCCGCAATCGACTGGATGAGATGACAGTGACCGAATTGGCCGAGGTGGTCTTAGATAAGACTGGCTACCTCAATGCCTTGGCTGTACAAGGAACGATTGAGGCCAATGCCCGCATTGAAAACATTCAGGAATTTCTTTCGGTGACCAAAAATTTCGATGATAAAGAGGTAGAGGAAGAAGAGACAGGGCTGGATAGGCTCAGCCGATTCTTGCTGGATTTGGCCCTGATTGCTGATACAGACGACGGAGACAAGGAAACGTCGGAAGTCACGCTCATGACCCTTCATGCGGCCAAGGGCTTGGAATTTCCAGTGGTCTTTCTCATTGGTATGGAGGAAAATGTCTTTCCTCTCAGTCGTGCAGCGGAAGAAGAAGCTGAGTTAGAAGAAGAGCGCCGTCTGGCTTACGTTGGCATCACCCGTGCCGAGCATATTCTTTATTTGACCAATGCCAATTCCCGCCTCTTGTTCGGTCGGAGCAATTACAACCAGCCTAGTCGTTTTATTCGTGAGATTTCAAGTGATCTCTTGGATTATCAAGGTCTGGCCCGTCCATCTAATACCAGCTTTAAGGCTTCTTATGTCAATGGCAAAGCGACCCAGTTTGGACAAGGGATGAGTTTGCAGCAGGCTCTCCAAAGTCGGAAATCTTCTGTGCAACAGTCCACTCGATTTGGGGGGACCATGCCTTTTGCTAGCTCCAATCAATCTAGTTCAGCCACAACATGGTCCGTTGGTGACATTGCTGTCCATCGAAAATGGGGTCGCGGTACTGTACTTGAAGTTTCAGGATCGGGCAGCAACCAAGAACTCAAAATCAATTTTCCAGAGATGGGTCTGAAAAAAGTTTTGGCCAGCCTAGCTCCGATTAGCAAGGAGGACTAGTGTGGAGCCGACTATTTGTTTGGATTGTACTGGCTGTTACCATAGTTTTATTAAGTCTATCCCCCATTCTCATCTATGTATTTTACTACCTTAGCAAGCGGAAAAAGAACTCTGTACTGCAAAGGTGACAGGCTGTGTTGAAGACTACTCATTCATGTCCTACAATGGCGTTAGCCTGCCTGTTGTGGGCTACTGGGTGAGACAAAGCTATTATTGGGCTGTTGGTCCACATTTCCAATCCTGTCGATACGTCACGGTTTCAACACCCTCATCATGCTTGGTAACGGGACAGCATTATAATTTGCTAGATAGAAAATATTTACCAGATTCTTTAATTATTTATCGAAATAAGAATAGTCTGTTCAGTCTAACGTCCAGTTCTTTGCTGGACCTTTTTCCATTGGTTCTAGCGTCGATGTTTACTACAATCCACTTAAGCCAAATCAGTCCTACGTCCATCTATATATTACAATTTTGTCCAAAGGTTTAGTGTATTTGCTGATAGGATTGCATTGTTTATATATGGTGGTCTGTTTGGGTCTGTGGCTGGCGCTGGTCTAGGTTTGACAAATAGGAGGAGGTGACAAGGGTGACAAATCTCAAGTACTTTCAGAAGAGATGGGCAAGAGAGAAATATCTGGTCATGGCTCATTCTCAGCATCACTATAATGCCTTGCGTCAGCTTTTTAAGGGAAATGTTTGGTCAGTTGACAAAGAACTTGAATTTGAACGTTTGCTAGCGGAGGCTTTAGCTCACAATCCTAGTATAAAGACCTTGCGCACTGCCTATCAGCATATTTGGGGTTATTTTAAAAAGTGTGCAAGTGATGAAGAAAGGGAACGCTTCAAGGAATTGGACCTGTTTCTGGAGAGCCAAGCCCAGGAAATGCACGAGTTTTTGAAGTGTATGACTGACAAGTACCGGCCGCCCTACCTGCTCCAGAGTCGGATAATGCAAGTGGACAAAATACAATAAGGCAGTCATGACTTGTTTTGGGTCATTTCTGTCTTTTTTGAATGGTGATAAGCACAAGTCGAAATCGTATGACAATTTACTCAGTCTAGTGTGGAATTTTCGGCAGATTGATTGTAAATTTAGCACATTCCAGCTTTTCATTCAGGAAATTTGTGGTATAATTATGAAATAACAAATTTTTAGAAAATTTTGAAGAATTAACCTAAAGGAGATTTCTATGGCTTATGTAGTAGCTGTTGTTGGTGCAACTGGTGCAGTTGGTGCCCAAATGATAAAAATGTTGGAAGAGTCAACACTTCCAATCGAGAAAGTGCGTTTCCTTGCTTCTGCCCGTTCAGCAGGCAAGACCTTGCAGTTTAAGGGACAGGACATTGTCATTGAAGAAACAACAGAAACAGCCTTTGAAGGAGTGGATATTGCCCTCTTCTCAGCTGGTGGTTCTACATCTGCCAAGTACGCTCCTTACGCAGTAAAAGCAGGAGCTGTAGTGGTTGACAATACCTCTTACTTCCGTCAAAATCCAGATGTACCGTTGGTTGTTCCTGAAGTTAATGCACACGCGCTTGATGCCCACAATGGTATCATTGCTTGTCCAAACTGCTCAACTATTCAGATGATGGTTGCATTGGAGCCTATTCGTCAGAAATGGGGCTTGGAGCGGATCATCGTATCTACTTATCAGGCAGTTTCTGGTGCTGGTATGGGAGCTATCTTAGAAACTCAGGCTCAGCTTCGTTCTGTCCTGAATGACGGTGTAGAGCCAAAAGCGGTAGAAGCAAACATTCTTCCTTCAGGTGGCGATAAGAAGCATTACCCAATCGGTTTCAATGCGATTCCGCAAATCGACCTCTTCACAGACAATGACTACACTTACGAAGAGATGAAGATGACCAAAGAAACCAAGAAAATCATGGAAGATGACAGCATTGCTGTTTCTGCAACCTGCGTCCGTATTCCAGTCTTGTCAGCTCACTCTGAGTCTGTTTACATTGAAACCAAAGAAATTGCACCGATTGATGAAGTGAAAGCGGCTATCGCAGCCTTCCCAGGTGCTGTTTTAGAAGATGATGTAGCCAACCAAATTTATCCGCAAGCAGTCAATGCAGTTGGTAGCCGTGATACCTTTGTAGGTCGTATCCGTAAGGACTTGGACAAGGAAAACGGTATTCACATGTGGGTTGTCTCTGACAACTTGCTCAAAGGTGCTGCATGGAACTCTGTTCAAATCGCTGAAACCCTTCATGAGCGTGGTCTAGTTCGTCCAACCACAGACTTGAAATTTGAATTGAAATAAAATCATCTATTACCTCTTATCCAACTTACAAGTTTGTCAAATCAAACAGCTGGATTCTTGCTATTATAGAAAGTAGATATTAACAATTGAAACTTAAAATTATTAAAGGTAATTTTTCAGTTTGTAAACTCGAAGATTATACAAAGATTAACTTGACTAGTTCTTATATTTTTATCGGTAAAACGGATGAAGAAAACTCACTGGTTTGTCTGAGTCAAGAAGTTCCTGATAATGTTATAGAAGAGGACAAAGATTGGATAGCTTTTCGTGTTGTAGGGGTACTTGATTTTTCATTAGTAGGTATCCTTTCACAGATTAGTCAAATATTAGCAGAAGCAAAAATCAGTATCTTTGCAGTATCTACTTTCAATACTGATTACATACTTACTAAAGCTAATAATTTCCCAGCAGCTATTGAAGTTCTTCAGAAAGCTGGATACGAATTTATTGATTAGGAGGTTCTATGTCTATTCAAGATTTACGAGATGTAAAAATCATTACGGCTATGATTACGCCCTTTAAAGAAGATGGTGCCATTAACTATGATGTATTGCCAGAATTGGTCGAACATTTGTTGGCTCATCATACGGAAGGGATTTTGTTGGCAGGAACAACTGCCGAAAGTCCAACTCTAACACACGCTGAGGAGTTAGAATTATTTGCGGCAGTACAAAAGATTGTCGATGGACGCGTGCCATTGATTGCAGGTATCGGTACCAATGATACCCGTGACTCCATCGAGTTTGCCAAGGAAGTTGCGGCCTTTGGTGGCTTTGCGGCAGGTCTTGCCATCGTACCTTATTACAACAAGCCTTCTCAAGAAGGTATGTACCAGCACTTCAAGGCTATTGCGGATGCTTCTGATTTGCCAATCATTATCTACAATATCCCAGGTCGTGTTGTCGTTGAAATGACGCCAGAAACCATGTTGCGTTTGGCGGAGCATCCAAATATCATTGGTGTAAAAGAGTGTACCAGCCTTGCCAACATGGCTTACTTGATTGAGAATAAGCCAGAGGATTTCTTGATTTATACTGGTGAAGATGGCGATGCCTTCCATGCTATGAACTTGGGTGCAGATGGTGTGATTTCGGTCGCATCTCATACCAATGGTGATGAGATGCATGAGATGTTTACTGCCATTGAGCAGCAAGATATCCGAACAGCCGCAGCCATTCAACGCAAGTTTATTCCGAAAGTTAATGCTCTATTCTCTTATCCTAGTCCTGCACCAGTCAAGGCAGTTCTCAATTACATGGGATTTGAAGTTGGACCACTCCGCTTACCATTGGTACCTTGTCCAGAAGAAGACGCCAAACGCATTATCAAAGTCGTCGTTGACGGCGACTACGAAGCAACCAAAGCAACTGTGACTGGTGTGGTTAGACCGGATTATTAAAAATGTCCGGGGGATATTTTTAACCCGAGCAAAGATAATTAGGGCATCAACTGCCATTTTCGACCTTTTATTTAAATTTATTCAAGCACATCATAAAATAGGTGTGCTTTTTTGTTTGGATGTGTAAACCTTTTCAATAAGAATTTGCCTTGTCAATGCTATAATGGAGGAGAAGGGAGGAAGCGGGATGAATATTTTGATCATTGGTGCTTCATTCGCTGGTTTGACAGCTGCAATGGAATGCCAGAAACGCTATCCACAAGCGATTATTTATGTGATTGACAAGGAAGAAAGTACAGGCTACTTTCCCAATGCACTCAATTGGAAAGTAAAAGGGGAAATTTCAAGCTGGGAAGAAGCGAGGGTTGGCTATTTTGAAGGGCTAGAGCAGTCGGCCGTTCATTTCTTACTTGGATGGGAATGCATTTCTATAGAAGCTGTATCTAAAAGAATAAGGCTAAAAAAAGAAGAAAGCATACGGGAATTATCCTACGACTATCTCATTTTAGCTATGGGTGCTCAACAAGTTTGGGGACACCAGTCGGTTGATCTATCGGAAAAGATTTTGACAAGTAAATCTATTGGAGAAGCTAAAAAGAGTTTCGAAAAGATTGAAGGGGCCGGAAGGGTAACAGTCATAGGAGCTGGTCAAATTGGTCTTGAAAGTTTGGAGGCTCTCAGTCGTTCATCCATTAAGATCAGGTTGATTGAATCACAAGAATGGCCCTTAGCCAAATATTTCGATCAAGAAATGGTCGATTTTATCTGGGGAGAGTTTGACCGAATTGGACTCGACTATCATTTTTCGGAAACAGTTAATGAAGTTAACTTGGATGAGATAGGTCAAGTCCAGTTACGCAGTTTGCAGGGAACATATCATTCGGACTTGGTGCTTTTGGGTACCAACTTTAGACCCCATACAGATTTGGTGGAAGGACTAGTGGACCTGCATACAGATGGTAGTATTCTGGTGGATGAGTATCTTGAAACCAGCCAAGCTGGAATTTTTGCGGTAGGGGATTTAATTCGGATGCCTGTTACCATGTTTGGGCAGGCCTACCTGCCCATGATCAACCACGCTATGTTGACAGGGCGTCTGGTTGCTGAAAATCTACTGGTTAAGCAGAAGAGCTTAAAGCCTGTTCAACGCATTGTCTCCACCCATGTGTTTGGCTATAATCTGACTAGCGTAGGACTGACAGAAAGGGAAGCAAACCTGTGGTTAGACACAGACACTGTTCGCATCCGTCATCCATTCAGTCAATGGGATAAACATGAAATAGACTTCAAAATGGTGGTCAGTCGAGGGGATGGACGTATTCTTGGTGGTCAATTGGTATCTTCCTCTGACCACATGGCACAGATGAATGTATTGGCACTAGCTATTTCAAAAAATATGACAGTTGAGGACTTGTTACAAGAATCCTGGCTTTGTTTGCCTGGTAGAACCGATCTGCAACCATTCATTATGGAAGCAGCCAATCAGTATTTGTGGCAAAAAACTGACCAAGAATAGGTGGTGATTGTGTGCATATTCTAGATTTATTAGAAAAACGTGAGCGCGCTATTTACCAGCTCTTTCTTCTCTTGCGCAAGTCCGTTACACCTATTGGAATAAAGGAAGTTGCCCAGGAGCTCCATCTGTCTAAATCTACCTTGTTACGCTATATAGAAAGTTTCTCTGAAGAGGTTGAAGAGGGCCAGTTTGGTCTAGTTTTTCAAATTAGAGAAGAAGAAATTGTCTTACAACGCGGAGCTAATTTATCCAGACAAGACCTGTTTGCCTATCTCTTTAGAACTAGTATCAAGTACCAGATTTTACTTTATTTTTTTGATAAAAATGAATGCTCCATCCCCATGCTAGCTCAAGATTTATTGCTGAGTGAAGCTACTTTGAACAGACACCTTTCGACATTAAACAAAGTCCTGAAAGAGTTTCAGGTGAGCATACGGAACGGTCGTTTGCGGGGTAGTGAGTTGCAAATTCGCTATTTTTATTATCAATTATTCTGGCTGACCAGGCCTTTCAAGGAATTAGAACAAGATCGGGTCTTTAGGGAGCAACTTGCTCATCTGCCGATTTTTGAACGCTTTTATCAATCCCAGTTTAATCCTCGACAGGCCCATCAGTTGGCTCTCTGGTTGATGATTGTCCAGAAAAGAATGCGATTGAAGGATTTGGATTTCCAGACAGTTTATCAATTAATGGCTCCCTATGAGCAACATAAATTTTACCGTCACCTCCGTCAGATCTTTTTAACCTTACGCCAGCAAGCATCTGCTTCCTTTCAAGAGGGTGACACAATGTCCGTTTTTGCCTTCTTGTTTAGTCAAGGGATAGTGGCAGCCCATCAACTAGAACAGGTCTTAGGATTCGGAGGCCCCATTATGGAAGCGACTAGTTGGGCCTTTCAACGTGTAAAAATACTCTTGAAGACAGATTTGACAGTGGAAGAAGGAGAACTCTATCATCTCAATCAGGTCTTTAGTCAGCTCTATTTTTTTACTTCCTGCATCGATAGTGGCTTGGATGAGTTGGCTGACTATGATCCCTTCATGCAAGAGGCTGCTTCTAGTATCTTGCACCATGTATCTGAGGAGATTTTTGGGAGAAGGCAAGCCCCAGCCACCAGTCATTTGCTATCTTTGACGCAATTATTTTCATATTTTATGCAGGTGGAGCCAACCATGGTGAAAATTGGGTGGGCATCCAGTTATCCATCTGTCATCAGTTCTCCCATTTTACATGTCTTATGTCAGTCCTTAGAACGCAATCGGTCAATTCAAATCGAGCCTGTCCAATCAGACCAATCCTATGATCTGGTTATTTGCCATGATTATCCTTGGCAGCAAGATCCATCTTATCATATCTATGGATTGCCAACTGATCAGGAGTTGAAGGATGTAAAGAGCCTTATCCAGACCATTCAACAGCGCAAGTTGGAGCAGTCTAAACGGTTGGTCGAACGAAAGCAGTTTCGGATTGAACGTCGGTGATAAACTTTCTAGTTCCCTAGGAAGTTTTTCTTTTGTCGCAAAAAGACAACTTTATCAGATTTTTTTGAAATTATAAAAAAATTGATAAGATTATTTTCGAAAAATAGATTACAATAAAATCACAAGGGAGTCGGAAACGCTTTCAAAAGTAATGATAAATCTACAAGGAGGACAGGAAATGTCAACTGAAAAATACATTATGGCCATCGACCAAGGCACAACAAGCTCACGCGCCATCATCTTTAACAAAAAAGGTGAAAAAGTTGGTAGCTACCAAAAAGAATTTACACAAATTTTCCCTAAACCGGGTTGGGTAGAACATAATGCCAATGAAATCTGGAATTCCGTTCAGTCTGTTATTGCGGGATCCTTTATTGAAAGTGGTGTTCGTCCAGACCAGATTGAAGGGATTGGTATCACTAACCAACGTGAAACGACAGTTGTTTGGGACAAAGAAACAGGACTTCCAATCTACAATGCCATTGTCTGGCAATCTCGTCAAACATCACATATTGCTGATCAGTTAAAAGCGGATGGACATGCGGATTTGATTCATAAAAAGACTGGTCTTGTAGTAGATGCCTATTTCTCAGCAACAAAAGTTCGGTGGATTTTGGACCAAGTTCCAGGTGCACAAGAACGTGCTGAAAAAGGTGAAATTCTCTTTGGAACTATCGATACTTGGTTGGTTTGGAAATTGACCAATGGTAAGTGCCATGTAACAGATTACTCAAACGCTGCCCGCACCATGCTTTACAATATCAAGGAACTCAAGTGGGATGATGAAATCCTTGAGCTCCTCAATATTCCAAAAGCTATGTTGCCAGAAGTTCGTTCCAATTCAGAAATCTACGGAACAACAGCGCCATTCCACTTCTACGGTGCAGAAGTTCCTATTTCTGGTATGGCAGGTGACCAACAAGCAGCCCTATTTGGACAATTGGCATTTGAGCCAGGTATGGTGAAAAATACCTATGGAACAGGTTCCTTCATCGTTATGAACACTGGTGAGGAAATGCAGCTATCTGAGAATAGTCTTCTCACCACTATCGGTTATGGCATTAACGGAAAAGTTTACTATGCACTAGAAGGTTCAATCTTTATCGCTGGTTCTGCAGTTCAATGGCTGCGTGATAGTATGCGAATGGTGGAAACATCGCCTGAGTCTGAAGAACTTGCTCGTAAGTCTACTAGCAACGATGAGGTCTATGTTGTACCAGCCTTTACGGGACTAGGAGCTCCATATTGGAATTCAGATGCGCGTGGATCTGTCTTTGGCTTAACTCGTGGTACAAGCAAGGAAGATTTTGTGAAAGCTACTCTACAATCTATTGCCTATCAAGTTCGTGATGTTATTGATACCATGCAATTGGATACAGGAATTGATATTTCTGTCTTGAAAGTAGACGGTGGTGCTGCCATGAACAGCCTTCTCATGCAATTCCAGGCAGATATCCTTGGTATTGAGATTGCCCGTGCGAAAAACTTGGAAACAACTGCACTTGGTGCAGCCTTCTTAGCAGGTTTAGCAGTTGGTTTCTGGAAGGACTTGGATGAATTGAAGGAATTGAATGCAGTTGGTCAATCCTTCAAGCCAGCAATGAATGAAGCACGCAAAGAACAGCTCTATAAAGGCTGGAAAAAAGCAGTTGCTGCAACGCAGTTATTTGCACAATTGGATGAAGAGTAAAAAGTTAGAAAGTGTGAAAACATGGAATTTTCAAAAGAAACACGTCGCTTAGCGATTGAAAAAATGCAAGATAGACAGTTGGATCTCTTGATTATTGGTGGTGGTATTACGGGGGCGGGTGTTGCCCTCCAAGCCGCTGCTAGTGGTATGGAAACTGGCTTGATTGAAATGCAGGACTTTGCCGAAGGGACATCCAGTCGTTCAACCAAGTTGGTTCACGGTGGGCTTCGTTACCTCAAACAGTTTGATGTAGAAGTAGTATCTGATACAGTTTCAGAACGTGCAGTAGTGCAAAATATTGCACCTCACATTCCCAAACCAGACCCAATGTTGCTTCCAGTTTACGATGAAGAAGGATCTACCTTTAGCCTCTTCCGCTTGAAAGTGGCCATGGATCTCTATGATTTGTTGGCTGGCGTCAACAATACTGACCTTGCCAATAAGGTGTTGACAAGAGAAGAAGTGCTGGAACGAGCACCGCATTTGAAAAAAGAAGGCTTGCTTGGTGGTGGAGTTTATCTGGACTTCCGTAATAACGATGCCCGCTTGGTAATTGAAAATATCAAACGTGCTGCCAAAGACGGAGCCTTGATTGCCAGCCGTGTCAAAGCGGAAAAATTCATCAAGGATGAGTCTGGAAAAGTTGTCGGTATCGTCGCTCGTGATTTGCTGACAGACAGCACCTTTGAAATCCGTGCTCGTTTGGTCATCAATACAACAGGACCTTGGAGTGACGAAGTGCGTAATCTTGGTGGAGAAGGTTCAGGCGTCCTTCAAATGCGTCCAACCAAGGGTGTGCACCTAGTTGTCGATAGTTCTCGCTTGTCTGTGCCACAACCAACTTACTTTGACACTGGACACGCTGACGGCCGTATGGTCTTTGTCCTTCCGCGTGAAAACAAAACCTATTTTGGTACGACAGATACGGACTATACAGGTGATTTGGCGAATCCAACGATTACACAAGAAGATGTCGATTATCTATTGGATATTGTTAACAATCGTTTCCCAGAAGCAAACTTGACCTTGGATGATATTGAAAGTGGCTGGGCTGGTCTTCGTCCACTCTTGTCAGGAAATGGAGCTTCTGACTACAATGGTGGCAATAATGGAAAACTCAGCGACGATAGTTTCAACAGCTTGATTGAAACCGTCAAAGGTTATTTGAACAATGAAAAGACTCGTGATGATGTGGAACACGATTTGACTCATCTGGAAGGTAGTGTTTCTGAAAAACACTTGGATCCGTCTGCTGTATCGCGTGGTTCTGCCCTTGACCGTGATGACAATGGTTTGCTCACACTTGCCGGTGGTAAAATCACTGACTTCCGTAAGATGGCAGAAGGTGCACTTGAAAAAGTGGCAAGTATTCTCAAAGAAGAACATGGGCGTAGCTTTAAACTCATCAATTCTAAGACCTATCCTGTTTCTGGTGGAGAATTGAACCCTGCAAACGTAGCAGAAGAAATTGAACACTTGGCACAATTAGGGGTGAAAAAAGGTTTGGACTACGAGGATGCCCTCTACCTTGCTAACTTGTACGGTTCAAATGCACCTAAAGTTTTTGCCTTGAACCATAAAGTAGAGGCTGTGTCTGACCTTAATCAACGGGATTTGCTTTCTCTTCATTATGCCATGAAAGAAGAAATGGCTTTGACAGTAGTGGATTATCTACTTCGTAGAACAAACTATATGCTCTTCATGAGGGAACAATTGGATGCAGTAGCACCTGAAATCATCAAGGAAATGACAGCATACTATAGTTGGACAGCAGATGAAGTTGCACAGCAAGAAGCTTTGCTTATAGCTACTCTTAATAAGAATGATTTGACCTATCTAAAGAAGGTGTAATACAATTTATGAAAAGGCTTACCAAGCTGAACAATAGAAAAGAACCCAAGGAGGCTTTATGAAATTTTTACGTTCTACCATCGGCTATATGATTGCCGGTATG
This sequence comes from Streptococcus sp. A22, assembly GCF_043674215.1. Classification (NCBI taxonomy): domain Bacteria; kingdom Bacillati; phylum Bacillota; class Bacilli; order Lactobacillales; family Streptococcaceae; genus Streptococcus; species Streptococcus sp. A22. The sequence goes on along the minus strand of NZ_JBIMJQ010000001.1, from coordinate 70,853 downwards.
ATTGTTATGAGTGTCTGGGGGGCATTTGCGGATGCCTACGGCATTATTGGAGGCTACTTTGCTGCCTTTATTATCATCGGTCCAATGTGGTTTATGAACCATTATCTGGGGCTAATCAAACACGATGATGACTCAGCTTTTGTCGATATGGGGCTGGGAATCGGTCTGTGTGGTATTTTCCGTGATGCCTTTATTAATGGATTTGGTACTGTGGTTGAATCGCTTCCGACCATCGTCTTGGTTGTCATCGGCGCAACCATCGCTGGACTGGTTGCAGCCAAGATTGAAGAAGATATGGAAAAAGATTAAGGAGGGTATCACATGACAGTTCAACAAGCAATTGCTACTTTAGTTGGTGCGTTTCTCTTCCCCTTCATCATTCGGATGGCCTGGGGACAGATGGTTGAAAAATTTGGTCCGATTGGTGGTTGGATCGCTGCGGCAATGATTGTCGGGACGGCCTGGACCATTAACCACGGTGTGGGGCTAATCACCCAATCGGGTTCTGCCTGGGTTGATATGGGACTTGCTGCGGGTATCGGTGTATTTGTCGCATCAGTTGCGCGTGGTGGTAAGGCTGGCAAAGCCAAAACCAATCTCCTAGCAGCCCTTGTCGGAGGAATTTTAGGCGGTCTAATCCTATCATTTATCCTTTAAAAGCAAAGTTTCAAGTCGGGATGAAATGTCCCGACTTTTTATAATAGTGAATGAACCCCAGCATGTCCTAGGCTTAACCAAGTGTAGAGTCTTTTCAAAGTGAATGATGCTTGTCGTGACAATATGATCTTTCAAGAATGTGAGCAAAATATTTTATTTTATCGCTAATTATTGATAAAATAAAATCAGGAACGAGGTAGTTTACATGAACAATACAGGTATTCATCACATTTCGACTTTGGTGGGCAACATCCACCAGGCTTATCATTTTTATCACCATATTCTTGGCTTGAAGTTGACCCTGAAAACAGTGAATCAGGATGATTCGTCCATGTATCACCTCTTTTTCGGGGATGAAGATGGCCGTTTCGGTACAGAATTCACGATTTTTGACATGCCAAACTTCCAGATGGAACGCAAGGGAACCAATCGCCTAGAAAGAACGATTTTTCTAGTTAAGGATAAGGCAGCTCTGGAGTTCTGGGCACAACGTTTGACGGATTTTGAGGTCGAACATGGTGGAGTAGAAGCGATGGGAGACAGACATATCCTCAATTTCCAAGATGAGGATGGGCAAGATTTGGCCTTGACCTATCATGATACTATTGGTCCTATGTATCCAATGGAGACTGCCGAGATTCCTGAATCGGTTGCGATTTTAGGAATTGCTGGGATTCAGATGCGGGTGCGGGAGGAGAAAGCCCTGCTGGACATGCTGACAGAGAGATTTGGTTTTGAAGAGGAAAGCCGTTTTGATTATCAGGGACAGCAGGTCATTTCGCTCAAATTCGACAATGATTTCCAGCATCGCGTGCAGGTTTTCGTCGATCAGATTTCAAAAATCTCCGTCATTGGGGTTGGTGCCATTCACCACGTAGCCTTTGGTGTCTTGGATACATTAGATTTAGAGGATATGGTTCATACACTTGACCTGCTCAACCGTCCGCACTCAGGCATTATCAATCGGGACTTTATGCACTCCCTCTATTTCCGCGCGCCGAACTACCTTATGTTTGAAGTGGCGACAATGGAAGGTCTGCACGAGGCCAAGAAAGCTGAGCAACAAGATAAACTCGATGATGTTGAACTCTTCTTGCCAAGCTTCTTTGAGGAAGACCGGGCTGAGATTGAAGAAGTTCTGAGAAATCGTTATTAGGAGACAGTCATGAACTATCATTTTGTGGAGGGAACTGCGCCCTGTCTCCTGGTCTTTTTTCACGGAACAGGTGGCGATGAGCAGTCCATGCTCTTTCTGAGGGAAAAATTGGATCCTGAAGCAACTGTACTATCTTTTCGGGGCAATGTTGGTCAGGGGAAATCCCGTCGCTTTTTTGCTCCGCTGGTTGACGGGCAGCTGGATTTGCTTGATTTTGAGCAACGTTTGACCGATTTTATAGACCAGTGGCCAAAAATTGCAGTAGCAGATTACCAGCAAATTACCTTTGTCGGCTTTTCAAACGGGGCTAATTTTATAGCAGGGCTCCTGACCAAGCGGGCTGATTTGGCTGACTGCTATCTCTTGCTCCATCCATCAGCTCTTGATTTTTCAGTGCCTTTGGAAAATAGCAGAGCGGACATTCTTGTGACGGCTGGCTTGCAGGACCAGTTGGTTGACCCAGTCGCAGTTCAAGAACTCTACCAAAATTGGCAGGAAACTGCCTTTCCCAAACTTCAATTAGCCATTTTTGACAAGGGCCACTTTTTAACGATTGATGAAATTGACCGCATCATCAACTGGTATCAGACAAAATAAAGACCTGAACTCTTGTGTTCAAGTCTTTTTTGCTATTAGACCAATGATTCCAACTTGTCGACCAAGGAACCAACGTAAGCGATTGTTTCTTTAAGTGGTTGGTCTGTTGATACATCAACGCCTGCGTGTTTAGCCAGGTCTTGGGCAGACAGGCTAGCGCCCAGTGACAGGGTTTCCAACCATTTTTCAACGACTTCTTCTGGATTTTCTTCCAATTGCTTAGCCATAGCCGTACCGATGGTCAAGCCAGCTGAGTAGGTGTATGGATAGAGGCCAATGTAGTAGTGAGGCTGGCGCATCCAGATAAGACCAGCATCGTCGCCGATTTCAAAGTCTTCACCCCAGAATTCTTTGATGACATCCAGCTTGATTTGGCAGAGAATGTCGCCGTTGAGGTATTCGTCATTGTCCAGACGAGTGTAAACCTCACGCTGGAAGGCTGCCTCAAGCAGGTGAGTGACCATGTTGTGGAAGTAAGTACGACTGATTAACTCGCTAATTAGGTAAGCCTGGAAACCAGGGTCTTGGTTGTTTTTCAAGAGAGTATTACAAGTCAAAACTTCGTTGGCAGTTGATGGTGCCTCGATAAAATAGAGCGATGGGTCATAGCTGAGAATGCTTTGTTTCTTAGCCAATTGGAAATGCCCTGCATGCCCCAGTTCGTGAGCTAATACCAGGACTTCATTCATGAGACCAGTCCAAGAAAGCAGGATATAAGACGGTCCGTCATAGAGAGTCGCACAGAAACCACCAGTCGCCTTGCCCTCATTTTGCGCAAAGTCAATCCAGCGCTCATCGAAGGAACGTTCAATCATCTTGACATAATCGTCGCCAAGGATGCCCAAACAGTCAATCAAGAATTGTTTAGACTCTTCTGGCGTAATGCGTTGGTTAAATTCGGACGGTAGGCTGATTTTCAGGTCGGCGTGGGTAATTTTCTCCAAGCCATGAGCCTTGGCAACCAGCTTGACATAGCGACGCATGTGCGGTGCCAATTCTTTCATGATGACGTCAATCTGACGGTCGAAGAGGTCGCGGGAAACATTTTGGTGGTGGAGAAGATAGTCAATGGTCGTGTCAAAACCGCGGAGGCGCGCCTCAATCTGCTCATTTTTAATGTGTGATAGATAGGTTGCAGCTGTTGTGTTCTTGTATTTTTTCAAGGTATTGTAGAAACCAGCAGCGGAATTACGACGAATTTCGGTGTCGTGACTGATTTCGTAGTCATTTTCAAACAAAACATAGCTGTTTCCGTAGGTTTGGCCATTTGCTTCAAAGCTGTCAAAGGTCATATCCTCAAACTTGGTAACCCCGTAGTTGTTGTAAGGTTGGCCAAAGGTTGGTGCAAAATTGGCCAAGAGTTCTTCTTGAAGAGGGTTGAGTTGGTGAGGTTTTTGGCGAATGATTGCCTCGAAAAACGCCTTCCATTGAGGCTGTTCAGCAATCAAGTTGTTCAAGACTGCCTCGTCAAGTAAGCCCAGTTCGGTGTCCAGGAAGGACAATTTTGGAATGGCAAAGGCACGCACTAATTCGTATTCATTGGCGAGGCTAGCCAATTCTGTATTCATCTTGTCGACTTCAAGTGGCAAGAAGGCATAGTGGTCCAGCTTGCTGAGGAGGATAGACAGGTCTTCGTATTCTTTCAGTGCAGCGACAATACTTGCTTTTTCGATCAATTGACCTTTATAGGTTTTCTCAAATTTCTCAACTTGTTCCTTGTAGCTAGCAAGGGCATCCTTATAGGCCTGGTTGTCTGGGAAAATCAGGTTGGTATCCCAGGTGAGTTGCACGTCAATTTCATGGCGTTTTGGCATTGCTTGTGACATAGAATTCTCCTTTATTTTCAGAATTTTAAGTATATTATATCATAGAATGAAAATTATAACTTGACAAAACCGTGAAAAACATAGATAATTATTAGTATGAAAGGGTTTACTGAAAACCAGAAAGGAGCTTAATATGCAAGTCATTAAACGTAGTGGAGAGATTGTTGAATTTGACCCAGAAAAGATTTATCAAGCCATTTTAAAGGCTGCGCAGACAGTTTATGTGATTGATGATACCTGGCGGAAAAACCTTGCCCAGGTGACTAAGAAGGTCGTACTTGACTTGGAAGAGGCTCATACAGAACGCCCAACCATCAGCATGGTACAATCCCAGGTGGAGCACCGTTTGCTGGATGCCGGCTATATCTCAATCGCAGAGCATTATATTTCTTATCGCCTGCAGCGTGATTTGGAACGCAATGGCTACGCGGATAAGATTGTCGTTCATCTGCGATTTGAGCAAGTACGTTAAAAGTAGTTATAGTTTATAGCTATAGGTTCATGTAACTAAAAACTATTGGTAATTTATGACATAATATGCTAGAATAAATGAAATCCATCCTTTTTGATAATCTGGATTTTATAACTAGTCATTCCCTAAGTTCGTGCCTTAGGGATTTTTTATTTCCTCTTATCTTTTTTGAAAATTCAGACTAAAATTTTATTTTTAAATCGGTTTTAGCTGGACGAATTCTCTGAAATGTTTTATTATAATAACAGATAGAAAACGGAGAGGAGGTAAGGTAGAGAGGTTGGGAAGCTGACTCTATCCTATATCAAAATCGGAGGTTATCAAATGAATAGAGAATTTAAGGCTATGGTTGTTGAGCAAGTAGGCGACGAGATTGTATTTGCTCCAAAAACCATTACAGTGGATGATTTGCATGAAGGTCAAGTCCTTATCAAAGTTGCCTACAGTTCGGTCAACTACAAGGACATGCTGGCTGTGCAGAAAAATTCCGGTGTCATCCGGAATTATCCCATGATTCCAGGTATAGACTTGGCTGGTACTGTCGTTTCTTCGGAGACAGATGAATTTACTCTTGGTCAGGAAGTGCTGGTGACCGGCTATGAAATGGGCATGTCCCATACAGGCGGATTCTCTGAATATGCCCGCGTTCCCAAAGATTGGGTTGTGCCATTGCCAGAAGGGTTGACAATGAAAGATGCCATGATCCTTGGCACGGCGGGACTCACAGCTGGTTTGTCTGTCCTGGCGCTTGAGAAAGCTGGAATGACAGTGGACAAGCAACCACAGATTCTCGTGACAGGTGCTAGTGGTGGCGTAGGCTCGGTTGGGCTTGCCATTCTCAAATCTCAGGGCTATGAGCATATTAGCGCTCTGACCCGAAAGAACAATCAGGATGAGCTGGTTTGCCGGCTGGGTGCTAGCAAGATTATCAAGCCAGATCAAGTCTTTATCAAGGAGAATCCACTCCTGCTCAAAGGGATTTACAATTATGTGCTGGACACAGTAGGTGGTGATGTGGTCGCTCATCTGATTCCACAGATTGACTATGACGGTGCTGTTTCGCTTTGTGGAAATGCCGGAGGTGTCAAGATGTTGACCAATGTTCTGCCATTTATTCTCCGTGGTGTACAGGCTTTGGGAATTGATTCTGTCCAAATTAGCCATGAAAAACGGACAGCAGTCTGGGAAAAATTCGCCAAGGAATGGAAGATTGTAGACCAGCTGGCTTATGATGAAATCAGCTTGGAAGAACTGCCTGAGACCATGACTCTTTTGAAAGAAGGGCGGCATTTGGGTAGAACCATTGTCAAAATTGGATAAACTGGACTGCTGAGATTTGATGTACAATAAAATCTATCAGTGGCGGAAGTCTGTTGCACACCAAAGGACCAACAAACGATAAGATAATTTTGAATAGTATGAAACGGCTAGGGATTACTTTAGTCGTTTCTTTGGTATAATGATAAGTATGAATCTGATTGTGACAACGAGTTTGAGGATGGATAGTCAGCTAGTTTCCCTTGCAGAGTCCATTGCCAAAGAACTACCTGCTATTTATCTGCCGCGTAATAAGCAAGCCTTGAGCCGTTTTTTTACGGATGTGGAACAGGTTTTGGTAGTTTACAAAGACCGGCTGGTTTTGGAACAAGTGGGTGGGCAATCCCTCTTTTTTCACCCAGATACTGCTATGCTTCGTATCAAAGCTGGACGTGACCCTCTCCTAGAATTGATTGGCGACAAGCCAAAGACTATTTTAGATTGTACCATGGGGCTGGCTTCTGATAGTATTGTCCTAGCTAGTGCGGGACATCAGGTGACAGCCTTGGAGAGTTCTCTGCTTATTCATTTTATGGTAAGCCGAGGTCTGAAAGAGTTTGATAGTGGCAATGAAGCGGTTAATCAAGCCATGCGGTCCATTGAGGCCATCTGGACAGACAGTTTGCCCTATTTGAAAAATCAGGCAGATAAGTCGGTTGATGTGATTTATTTTGACCCTATGTTTTCGAAGGAGATTAAGGAATCGCAGAATTTGTCCGGATTAGCAGGGCTAGCAAATGCTGCCCCCTTGTCAGGGGAATTGTTGGCTCAGGCCAAGCGGGTGGCCAAGGAAAAGATTATCTTGAAAGCTCATTTTCGTGATGCGGTCTTTGAGCGATTTGGCTTTAAACGTCATGTAAGACCCAATCAAAAATTTCATTATGGAGAAATTCGTTTGAAGGAGTGAGAACAGAATGAAAATATTAGTAACTGGTTTTGACCCATTTGGAGGTGAGTCTATCAATCCAGCACTGGAGGTCATTAAATCATTACCAAAGCAGATTGCAGGCGCAGAGATTCTTCTTGAGGAGATTCCAACTGTTTTTTATCAAGCTGCAAGTGTTCTTGAAGAAGCCATGGCTAAGTATGCACCAGATATTGTGCTATGTATTGGACAGGCTGGTGGAAGGACGGAATTAACACCTGAGCGTGTTGCCATTAATCAAGACGATGCACGCATTCCAGATAATTTGGGACAACAACCAATTGACACTATGATTCGTGAAGATGGGCAACCTGCTTATTTTTCAACCTTACCCATCAAAGCAATGGTTGAAGCCATTCGTGCAGCAGGTCTTCCAGCCTCTGTTTCTAATACCGCAGGGACCTTTGTCTGCAACCATCTCATGTACCAAGCTCTTTACTTAGCTGATAAACAATTTCCAAAGACTAAGGCTGGTTTTCTTCATATTCCGTTTCTACCGGAACAGGTTCTTGACAAACCAGGCTTTGCCTCTATGTCTCTAGCCGATATTGTTAGAGGAGTTGAAGCAGCCATTGGAGCAATAGTTGCATATAAAGACAAAGAGGATGTGAAGAACGTTGGAGGTGCAACACATTGATGGGGGGATTGTATGGAAGCTAGGAAACGTGTCGAGGAGATGGAAAAAATATTTAATATGCATCTGGAGATGAACAAGTCCCTTGCTGATAGTGTTACCCAACTCAATCAGGCACAATCAAGTTATTTACGGTTGCTAGATTATTATCAGAGCCAGACCTATATGGAAGATCTTGATTTATCCAATAATGGTTATTTTGATGGTATTCCTTGCGGTGTATTGAGTGAAGATGGAGTCTATAATTTGCTTTTTGACCGCTCGAATTTAGCAAGTCAACTGAGAGAACTAGCAGATCTGCTTGAGCAATAAAAATGGCAATAAAATTTTTAAAAAGTGTCAAGTTTTTTTCTTGACACCTGCTTAGAATGTGTTATAATAGAACATGTGCTAAATAGCTCTGCTATTTCACCGAATAAAAAATTAAAGAAAAGAGAACATTTTAAAATGGCAGTAAAAATCCGTTTGACTCGTATGGGTTCTAAAAAGAAACCTTTCTACCGTATTAACGTTGCAGACTCACGCGCTCCACGCGATGGACGTTTCATCGAAACAGTTGGTACATACAACCCACTTTTGGCTGAAAACTCAGTAACTCTTAAAGAAGAGCGTGTACTTGAGTGGTTGGCAAAAGGTGCACAACCATCTGATACAGTTCGTGCCCTTCTTTCTAACGCTGGCGTTATGAAGAAATTCCACGAATCAAAATTCTCTAAATAAGAACAGTAAGCGAGACTACTTATGGACATGATTGAAAATCTCATTATTGCGATTGTGAAACCCTTGATTTCACAGCCTGACAGCTTGACGATTAAAATCGTTGATACACCTGAATTTTTGGAATATCATTTGGATTTGGATCAATCGGATATTGGCCGTGTTATCGGTAGAAAAGGACGCACGATTTCTGCAATTCGTACGATTGTCTATTCTGTCCCAACAAGTGGTAAAAAAGTTCGTTTAGTGATTGACGAGAAAGAATAAGAGGGTCACCATTTGGTGGCTTTTTACTTACTTCAAGATAAAAAACTAGAAAGGGAATTATGAAACTTATTTGGAACTATCTGAAACACTATCCAAAATGGTTGATATTAGACCTGTTTGCCGGAATTTTGTTCGTAGCAGTCAACCTTGGTTTGCCAACCTTCTTGGCTCGGATGATTGACCAGGGGCTCACGCAAAATAATCCTGACCAAGTCTATTTCTGGGCTTGGATGATGTTGATAATCGTTGTGTTGGGCATTGTCGGTCGTGTCCTTTTGGCCTATGCTGCTGGACAGTTGACGACCAATATTGTCAAGGATATCCGCAATGATTTGTATGAAAAAATCCAAGATTATTCCCATCATGAATACGAGCAGATTGGTGTTTCCTCGCTTGTGACACGGATTACCAATGATGCCTTTGTCCTCATGCAGTTTGCGGAGCAGGTTCTGCGACTGGGTGTTATCACGCCTATGATGATGATTGCCTCGGTCATCATGACCCTGGTGACCAGTCCTGGACTGGCTTGGACAGTAGCAGTGGCTATGCCTTTCTTGGTCTGGGTCGTCTATTATGTGGCCATCAAGACCCGTCCTTTGTCTGAAATGCAGCAGCAAAAGTTGGACACGATTAACCAGTACGTCCGTGAAAATCTCATGGGGTTGCGGGTCATCCGGGCTTTTGCGCGCGAAGAATTTCAAGAAGAACGATTTGAGCAGGTCAATGAGGATTACACCGGCATTTCTAAGAAACTCTTCATCTTGACAGGTTTGACGGAGCCACTATTTGTACAAATCATTATTGCCATGATTGTGGCCATTGTCTGGTTTGCCCTTGCTCCGCTCAGAGAAGGTAGCTTGCAAATCGGTGACCTGGTTGCCTTTATTGAGTATGGTTTTCATGCCCTTTTCTCCTTCTTGCTCTTTGCCAATCTCTTTACCATGTATCCCCGGACGGCAGTTTCAGCCAAGCGGATTCAGGAAGTTCTGGACATGCCGATTTCGATTTCTAAAAATGAAGACGGGATTACAGAGACAGAAACCCGCGGTTACCTGGAATTTGACAATGTGACCTTTGCCTATCCAGGTGAGACCGAGTCGCCTGTTCTCCACAATATCTCCTTTAAGGCAGAACCTGGTCAGACCATTGCCTTTATTGGCTCAACGGGTTCTGGTAAGTCTACTCTGGTCCAGCTCATTCCGCGATTTTTCGATGTGACCCTGGGCCGGATCTTAGTAGATGGTGTGGATGTCAGACGCTACAATTTGAAAGCCCTCCGCAGCAAGATTGGCTTTATTCCGCAGAAAGCTCTGCTATTTACCGGAACAATCGCTGAAAACCTCAAGTATGGAAAGCTGGATGCCAGCATGACGGAGCTGGATGCGGCGGCTGATGTGGCTCAGGCCAAGGATTTTATCGAAAGCAAGGAAGAACGGTTTGAGACCCATTTGGCAGAAGGCGGTAGCAATCTGTCTGGCGGGCAAAAACAGCGACTGTCTATCGCGCGTGCCATTGTCAAGGAACCAGAAATCTATATCTTTGATGATTCCTTCTCTGCCTTAGACTATCGGACAGATGCGATTTTACGCAAGCGCCTCAAGGAAGTGACGGAAAATGCGACTGTCCTTATCGTTGCCCAGCGTGTGGGAACCATTATGGATGCGGACCAGATTATTGTCCTCAACGAAGGGGAAATTGTCGGTCGTGGTAAGCACGATGAGTTAATGGAAAGCAATGAATTCTACCGTGAAATTGCCAATTCTCAACTCAATCGTCAGTCCTTGACAGAAGAAGAATAGGAGGGTGATATGAAGAATACAAATGTTTTTAAGCGTGTTTGGACCTATTTGCGGACCTACAAAAGCTCTATCTTTATTGCCATCCTTATGAAGATTCTCAGTGCCATTATGAATACCTTAGAGCCCCTGGTGCTGGGTATGGTTATCACCGAGCTGACAGCAAACTTATTGGATATGGCCAAGGGTGTTGAAGGAGCCGGTATCAACGTGCCTTATGTCGCAACCCTCCTAGCAATTTACGCCTTCCGTGCCCTCATGTACGAAGTTGGAGCTTATTTTTCTAACTATTTCATGACCAAGGGTGTTCAACATGCTGTCCGTGATATGCGCCAGGACTTGAGCCAAAAAATCAATCGAATCCCGGTTTCCTATTTTGACAAGGAGCAGTATGGTGACCTCCTGGGCCGCTTTACCAATGACGTTGAGACGGTTTCCAATGCCCTACAGCAGAGTTTCCTGCAAATTGTCAATGCGGCCTTGATTTTGACCTTTGCGATTGGCATGACCTTCTACCTCAATGTTTCCCTGGCCTTGGTCGTTCTGCTCTTGGTACCCCTAACTTACTTTAGTTCCAGCTATATCATCAAGCGCTCCCAGCCTTATTTCAAGGAACAGGCCGCTATCCTGGGTCGCCTCAATGGCTTTATCCAGGAAAATCTGACCGGTTTCCATGTTTTGAAACTCTACGGACGGGAAGAGCAGTCTAAACTTGAATTTCGCCAAATTACAACGGACCTGCAGGAGGTTGGTTTCAAGGCTAGCTTTACCTCTGGCATGATGATGCCGGTGGTTCAGGGCTTGTCAAACCTGACCTATGTTATCATTGCCCTCTTGGCTGGTCTCCAGGTTTTGGCGGGGCGTCTGACAGTTGGTAATTTGCAGGCCTTCGTCCAATATGTCTTCCAAATTTCTCAGCCGGTGCAAACCCTGACCCAGCTAGCTCCCCAGTTGCAGTCTGCTAAATCTTCCCTGGAGCGCATTTTTTCAGTCCTAGATGAGGTGGATGAGGTCAACGCCAATGAGCAAGCCTTGACAGACAATCTGACCGGCCAAGTCAGTTTTGAAAATGTTGAATTTGGCTATTCTGAGGACAAGCCTCTCATTCGCAATTTCAATCTGGAAGTTAAGCCAGGTGAAATGGTGGCCATCGTTGGACCAACGGGTGCCGGAAAAACTACACTCATTAACCTGCTGATGCGATTTTACGATGTAACATCTGGAGCCATTAAGGTCGACGGTCACGATATTCGTCAATTATCACGCCAGTCATACCGTAGTCAATTTGGTATGGTTCTGCAGGATGCCTGGCTTTATGAAGGAACTATCAAGGAAAACCTTCGTTTTGGTCGCCTGGATGCCACTGATGAGGAAATTGTTGAGGCAGCCAAGATTGCCAATGTAGACCACTTTATTCGTACCCTACCTGGCGGTTACAATATGGAGATGAACCAGGAATCCAGCAATATTTCGCAGGGGCAAAAACAGCTTTTGACCATTGCGCGTGCCTTGCTAGCTGATCCCTCCATTCTCATTCTTGATGAGGCGACCTCATCCGTCGATACCCGCTTGGAATTGCTGATTCAGAAGGCTATGAAACGGCTCATGCAGGGCAGAACCAGCTTTGTCATCGCCCATCGTCTGTCAACCATTCAAGAGGCGGATAAGATTCTGGTCCTCAAAGACGGCCAAATCATTGAACAGGGTAATCATGAAAGTCTGCTAGCCCAGGAAGGATTCTACTATAATCTCTATCAAAGCCAGTTTAGTAGCAGTCAGTAAGGTTTCCACACCGATATTTTCCAAAATTGGCCAGATTTGTTATGCTAATATTAGAAATAACAGGGAGTATGAGTACATGAAAAAATCTCAACTGGTTTTAACAATCCTATCGCTCATCATCCTGGCTGTCTATCTAGGCTTTAGAAAGACAAGCATCGACCTTCCAGAGGCGGACAGAATTGTTATCCAAAACGAAGACTTTCAGTAAATTGCTGTTCTAGAAGGAAAGGACGCTGCGCGCCTTCATTCAGATGTGACATATATTCGCCCCTATTTCTTTGATAATCCTAGCAAGCAGGACACCCCCGCAGGTAGATAAGTTCTACTTTTTAGAATTTTTGCCCAGCAGAAAAAACGCCTACCTCAAAAATCCAAAGGAGCAACCTATCTGGAATTGCCCTATGAAAAAACGGTCAAAATCAAGAAAGATATCGAGGAGATTCTCCCAAGATAAGTCGGCTAGCGCCGACTTTTTCAATCCCTTGAGAAATCTCTGTTCCCATGTTAAAATAGATGAATAGAAAAACAAACGGAGAACACATGAATTATTTTAACGTAGGAAAAATTGTCAATACCCAAGGCTTGCAAGGAGAAATGCGAGTCCTGTCTGTGACGGACTTCGCTGAGGAACGTTTTAAAAAAGGCGCAGTCTTGGCGCTTTTTGATGACAAGGATCAGTTTGTCATGGAAGTGGAAATTGCCTCCCACCGCAAGGCCAAGAACTTCGATATTATCAAGTTCAGAGGGCTCTATCATATCAACGACATTGAGAAATACAAGGGCTTTAGCCTCAAGATTGCGGAGGAAAATCTGACAGACTTGGACGAAGGCGAGTTTTACTACCATGAAATCATCGGGCTGGATGTCTATGAAAATGACCAGTTCATTGGACAAATCAAGGAAATCCTGCAACCGGGTGCCAATGATGTTTGGGTGGTCAAACGAAAAGGCAAGAAAGATTTGCTTTTGCCTTATATTCCGCCAGTTGTTCTTAATATTGACATTGACAACAAGCGCGTCGATGTAGAATTGCTCGAGGGGCTGGATGATGAAGATTGATATTTTGACTCTCTTTCCAGAAATGTTTGCACCACTGGAACATTCTATTGTCGGCAAGGCGCGGGACAAGGGGTTGCTTGAAATCAATTATCATAATTTCCGTGAGAAAGCCGAGAAATCGCGTCACGTGGATGATGAGCCCTACGGTGGAGGTCAAGGTATGCTCTTGCGGGCTCAACCGATTTTTGACACCATGGATGCCATTTCCCAAACCAATCCGCGCGTGATTTTGCTGGATCCAGCCGGTCGGACTTTTAATCAAGCCTACGCTGAGGAATTGGCTCAGGAGGAGCAGTTGATTTTCATCTGTGGTCACTATGAGGGCTACGATGAGCGGATTAAGGCCTTGGTGACAGACGAGATTTCTCTTGGTGATTATGTATTGACTGGTGGGGAGTTGGCTGCCATGACCATGATTGATGCGACGGTGCGCTTGATTCCAGAGGTGATTGGCAAGGAAGCTAGCCACACTGATGACAGTTTTTCGTCTGGTTTGTTGGAATATCCCCAGTACACGCGCCCTTATGAATACCGTGGCATGGTCGTCCCAGATGTGCTTATGAGTGGTCACCATGAAAATATCCGGAAATGGCGCTTGGAGCAAAGCCTACGCAAGACTTATGAGCGTCGTCCTGACTTGCTAGAGAAATATGACATGACGGCAGAAGAGGAAGAAATTTTCCAGAAAATCAAAGCAGAAGTATCACCAGAAGACTAGGGACAATCCTTGTTCCTTTTCTTTTTTATTAGATTGACAAAATTTTCTGAATTTTTCTTGAAATTCATCATCAAAAGTAGTAGAATAGTAAAAAATAAGGAGCTGTATCCAGTAATTTTGCTGGAATTTTGACCGTGTCTCAAGAAAACGAAGGCTGAGTGGCAGAAAACCAACCTTCGTTAGAGGCGTTGAGCTGTAAATCCAGCTTCTAATAAGGAGTGAACACTATGACTGTAAATCTTGATTGGGAAAATCTAGGCTTTTCCTATATGAAATTACCCTACCGTTTTATTGCGCATTTTAAAGATGGCCAATGGAGCGAGGGAGAGTTGACAGATGATGCAAATTTGCACATTTCAGAAAGTTCTCCAGCCCTCCATTACGGCCAACAAGCTTTTGAAGGGCTAAAAGCTTATCGCACCAAGGAGGGAAAACTCCAGCTCTTTCGTCCAGACCAAAACGCTGAGCGCCTGCAACGAACAGCAGACCGCTTGCTCATGGAGCCTGTTCCGACGGAGCTCTTCATCAAGGCTTGCAAAGAAGTGGTCAAAGCCAACGCAGACTACGTTCCTCCCTATGGAACTGGTGGCACCCTCTATCTTCGCCCGCTCCTCATTGGTGTCGGTGACATCATTGGCGTAAAACCTGCTGAGGAGTACATTTTCACCGTTTTTGCCATGCCAGTTGGTAACTATTTCAAAGGCGGTTTGGCTCCGACCAACTTCCTCATCCAAGATAAGTATGACCGTGCAGCACCTAACGGAACTGGAGCAGCCAAGGTCGGTGGTAACTACGCAGCATCGCTCTTGCCGGGCCAATATGCTAAAAAGCAGGGCTTCTCAGATGTGATTTATCTGGACCCAGCTACCCACACCAAGATTGAAGAAGTCGGCTCAGCAAACTTTTTTGGGATTACAGCTGACAACGAGTTTGTTACGCCAATTTCACCGTCAATTTTGCCCTCTATTACCAAGTATTCTCTTTTGTACTTGGCAGAGCATCGTCTGGGTATGAAGGCTGTGGAGCGTGAAGTCCTTGTCGAAGAATTAGACCAGTTTGTCGAAGCAGGAGCCTGCGGAACAGCAGCCGTTATCTCTCCAATCGGCGGAGTGCAGCATGGCGATAAATTCCATGTCTTCTACAGTGAGACTGAGGTAGGACCTGTTACTCGTAAGCTCTATGAAGAATTAACAGGAATCCAATTCGGTAACGTTGAAGCACCTGCAGGCTGGATTGTTGAAGTGGAATAAAAATAATACTCTATTTTTGCATGTTCATGTGCAGAGGTAGGGTATTTTGTTTTTTAGGCACCAAAATGCTTTTTTTTCTTTTTAAGTGTTTATGCTTCCCAATTTGTAAAATTAAGCAAGACAGAAAAAGCCATCTATATTAGGCTCAGATAAACTACCACATTTGTCTGAAAGGAACTAACATAAATGACCTATACCCATGAACCACAAATGAACTCGTAATGATAGAGGCTTACTACAAAGAAGGTATAAAAGTTACAGATATCATGATAGTCCTTAGAAGATCAAAGCAGACCGTCTATCATGTTATCAACTTTCTCAAAGATGGGCATTCTGCCTATGACTATTATGAACACTACAAAGCCAATAAGAAACGCTGTGGTCGGAGGAAAACAAGTCTTTCGCAAGCAGAAAAAGACTTTATTCAAACTCATTTAGATCAAAGCTGGAGCCTTGATGTCATTAAAGAAACTTATCCAAATAGGATTTCTTGTTCTATTAGAACTCTCTATCGACTGGCTGACCGTGGTGTTTTCAAGAAGGAAGACCTCCCTTGGAAAGGAAAACGAAAAGCAAATGGTCATAGCGAAAAAAGAGGGAAACAAGCCTTTCGCAGAGATTTACGTGAAAGAGTTGAACTCTATCCTGATTTTCATACAGAGCTCGGACACCTAGAAGGAGACACCATTGTTGGCGAGAAACACAAAAGTGGGGTCATTACCTTAGTAGAACGACTTTCAAAAGCCATCATTACACTGAAAACTAAGGGACGAAAAGCAAGTGATATTGAGGAAGCCATCAATCAATGGCTTTCTCAAGTTCCTAGTCATCTCTTTAAGTCGATTACTTTTGTTTGATTGCGGGAAAGAATTTTCCAATTGGAAGTCTATTTCGAATGCACATGACATTGACATTTTCTTTGCCGATCCAGGTTGTCCCGGTCAACGAGGTATCAATGAGCATTCAAATGGCTTATTACGGCAGAATGGACTTCCGAAACAGATGGACTTTACTGGCATTTCTCAGCAATTTTTATCAGCTATAGCTGATAAAAGGAATAGAATTCCTAGAAAGTCTTTGAATTATCAAACACCCTACCAAGTTTTTCTGAGTTTATTGAAAAAGTCTAGCTTAATTTGACAAATTGGGAAATATAAAAACGAAAAAGAGGAAAATAGTATGACATACCAAAAGCAAACAACTTTGAAAGAAATCATGAAGAAGTTACCAGCAGATTACCAGTTTACAGATACCTATCAGCCAGCGGAAGAATGGTGGGACTATAAGGGGCATCGCCTGCATTTGGACACGTTTAGAAATCCAGAAGCCCCTGCTAAGATTATTGCCTTTCACGGCGTAGGTACCAATGGGAGACAGATTTCAATGATTTTGGGTGGCCCACAAGCTAAGAACGGTTACGAAACCATTATGATTGATATGCCGACTTACGGTGTCACAGAGGTGCGCAATCGCAACAAAATTACCTATGATGACTGAGTGGAAATTGGGGCTGCTTTAATTGATAAGGAACTGGCGCGTGACAATCGTCCAATATTCCTTTACGGTCTGAGTGCAGGTGGTATGGAAACTTATCATGTTGCTGTTCGCAATCCAGAGGTCAGAGGTATAATCGGCATGACCTTTTTAGAACAGAAATCTCAGCTGGTTAGAGACAAGGCAACCAGTCATATCTTGACCGGACGCATTGGGGTACCTGCCATAACTCTAGGTAAGGCTATAGGATTAGGCAGTACGCAGTTACCGATGACCTTGGTTTCTAAAATGTCTGCTCTTGTCAACGACAAAGAATTACTGGCAATCTTTTTGCAAGACAAAACCTCAGCGGGCAACTTAGCCTCTATCAACTTCCTACAATCCTACATGAATTATGTGCCCAAGATCAGTCCGCAGGATTTTGATATTGCGCCTATTTTGCTCACTCAGCCTGATGCAGACAAGTGGACACCTTATGAATTAAGTCGTCCTGTTTTGGATCACATTTCTAAAGCTCCTGTTGAAGTCGTTCATTTGCCAAACGGCAGTCACTATCCAGTGGAAAATGAGGCACTTCGCGTCATGAATGACAGTATTGACCGATTTATTAAAGCTCATTTGTAAGCATCTCACCCTCTCAATAACTTTGGGAGGTTTTTGATTAACGTGGCAAATATGCGACCAAAAATGAGGTGATTGGTTTCTGAATGAGCAGTGGCGGAGTTGTTGGTTGCATCTTTGGACTAGATTTATCAGGAAAAAACTTGCAAAAAAACTCTTTCATAGTAGAATATCCCTAGAAAGTGAGGTGGCTTCCTATGCTAATTTCAGACCTAATATCAAACGCTCTAATCTTATCGCTGTCTCTACTGGGTTTTGGTTACTGGATTTTACGCCATATTCTCTGGAAGAAGTGCGAGGACATCACCCGATCGATATCAAAACAATCTCTTGTGTTCAAACGATAGTATTTGATTACGATAGGAAAAATATCGATTGCTGTAGTGACGAGTTTTAGTAGCTTAGGCATTTTTTCATGGACTTTGCCAAGTCAGCTGGGCTGGCTAAGGTTTCCCTATTTAGGATTTTTGCTGGTTGTACTTCTAGCAAATTTGCGTCTAAATGACACCAAAAGGCCTCAAAACAAGTCGATGAGAGGAGCAGCCCAAAGGCTAGCTTCTCTTTTTATAGATGAAATATCTCAGGGCCATGCTTTTCTTGACTTTCTATCCTATTTTGAATACAATGTATTATAAAGGAGGTCGGGTGATGACTACTATGACGTTACGGATTAACGATGAGGATTCTAAACTGATTAAGAACTATATCCAGTTGCATGGGCTAACGATTTCAGAGTTTGCACGTCAGGCTATGTTGGAGAGGATAGAGGATGAATATGATTTGGCTGTTCTTCGTCAGGCTATGGCAGAGGATGACGGAGTTCGCATTTCGCATGAGGAGTTAATGGCGGAGTTTGGGCTATGACCTATAAGTTAACCTATACTTCAAAGGCCGTAAAACAACTGAAGAAATTAGATGCTTTTACTCGAAAATCAATCTTGACTTGGATTGATAATAACATTGCACATACCGACAACCCACGCTTGCATGGCAAGGGATTGACAGCTAATCGGTCAGGAGAATGGCGTTATCGTGTAGGAAATTATCGGATTTTGGCAAATATTTACGATGATGAAATTGTCATTGAAGTGTTCGCCATCGGTCACCGCAGAGATAGTTATTAGCATCCGAGTCAAAGGATGTTTTTCTTGACTTCAAACCTATCAACCCAAAACAAATTTAGGAGCAAGCATGACAGTATTTAGAGATGATTTACAAGATTTAGAACCCTATAAATTACCGGGGCAGGCAGTTCACAATCTGGGCGACAATGAAAACCGCCTGATTGACTGGACTTTTTTGTTGGAGGAAAGTTTGGAGCAATTGAAAGCGGGGGAATTGTCTTTTTACGGTGACAATCGCTACGCAGAATTGATTGAAATCTATGCCAATTATCTCGGTGTCCAGCCTCAACAAGTGACAGCAGGAGTCGGGTCGGATTTTCTGGTACACATGATTGTTATCGGCGCCCTCAAGCACGATGAGGTCTTTTTGACCATCAATCCAGACTTTTTCATGTACGAGGTCTACAATCAGATACATGGTAGTCGGTTTGTCTCTTACGACCTGCCACAAGACAAGCAAACCTTTGTCCTCAAAGCGGATGATTTGCTGGCCTATGCCAAATCAGTCAAGGCCAAGATGATCATGTTTTCCAATCCTAACAATCCCTCTTCAGTCGCTTTTGATTCAGTCCAAGTCGAGAAAATTATCGCCCAATTCGATGGTCTGGTCGTCATTGATGAGGCCTATATCGAGTTTGCGGATAGCAGTAGTTTTATAGAGAAAATCAACCAGTATGACAATCTGATTGTCCTGCGCACCCTGTCCAAGGCCTTTGGACTAGCTGGCATCCGGCTCGGATTTGCGGTGGCTCAGGAGCAACTGATTGTTGAGCTGGACAAGATTATTCCGCCCTATAGTTTGTCCAATGTCACGGCGAAAATTGGCACACTAGCCTTAGCTCATAGGGATTTGGTTGTTGAAAAAATAGCAGAGCTGAAAGCTATACGCACTGCGTTTATCGAATTCTTGCAGGCCATTCCTGATTGCCGTGTTTTACCTAGCCAAGCGAATTTTGTGACCTTTTCTGCGCCTTGGAGCAAGGATTTGTACGAATTTGCCCTTACCAAAGACTGGAATTTCAAATATTATTCCCAAGGCGTCCTTGCCAATCACATTCGTATGGCTATTGGACGACCAGAAGAAATGGATACAATGAAGAAAATGATAAAAGAAGTGGCAGGAATTTAAATTTCCTGCTGTTTTTAGATATTTTTTGAAAGAATTTGATAGAAAATGATTGACAATGAGATATTTTTGTGTATAATAGAATTTGTAAACGATTTCAGGAGGTGGTGACATGCTCAAATCGGAACGCAAACAAGTGATTCTTGAGAAGATAAAGGAAGAACAGTTTGTCCGTCTGGAAGAATTGGTCGACATCTTGAATACTTCAGAATCAACGGTGCGTAGGGATTTGGATGATTTAGAGGCAGCAGGAAAACTTCGTCGTGTCCACGGTGGTGCAGAGGCACCAGCCAATCTGCAACTGGAAGAAAGCATACGTGAAAAATCTGTCAAAAACGTTCAAGAAAAACGACAGGTTGCTGAAAAAGCAGCAGAGCAGATTGTTTCAGGGGATGTGATTTTCCTGGATGCAGGCACCACGACAGGGCTTTTGATTGATTTGCTGGACCAAGAAAACCTGACAGTCGTGACAAACTCCATTCATCACGCCGTTCGACTGGTTGAAAAGCAGATTAAAACCATTATCATTGGTGGAAATGTCAAAAGTTCGACCGATGCATCAATTGGTGCGGTGGCTTTAGAACAACTGCGACAACTTAATTTTGACAAGGCCTTTTTGGGAATGAACGGGATTGACAAGGATTTCTTGACAACGCCTGACATCGAAGAGGCGACCATAAAACGGACAGTCTTGGACAATGCCAAGGAAAGTTTTGTCCTGGCTGATGCCTCCAAAATTGGTCAATTTTCCTTTGTCAAGGTTGCTGCAGTCGAAAAAGCCTCCATTATCTGTCAATCCAGCGACAGCCATGTGTTTGATATTATCAAAGAAAAAACGAGGGTAATAGAAGTATGATATATACGGTTACGCTCAACCCAGCCATTGACTATATCGTTCGTCTTGACCATGTCGAGACAGGTAGTGTCAATCGTATGGAGAGCGATGATAAGTATGCTGGTGGTAAGGGAATTAACGTCAGTCGCATCTTGAAGCGATTGGGACATTCCAACACCGCTACTGGTTTTCTCGGTGGTTTTACTGGCCAATTCATCAAGGATGGCTTGATAGCCGAGGGTATTGATACGGATTTTGTTCAAGTTGACCAAGATACCCGCATAAATGTGAAAATCAAGGCCGACCAAGAAACGGAAATCAACGGTTTGGGTCCAATTGTGACAGATATTCAATTGGCAGAACTAGAAATGGTTTTGGCTGGCTTAACAAAAGATGATACCGTTGTCTTTGCTGGTTCAGCTCCGGCTAGTCTTGGAAATGAAATCTACAATAGACTGATTCCTGTGGCGAAAAAAGCGGGTGCTCAGGTAGTTTGTGACTTTGAAGGGCAAACGCTTCTGGATTCACTTGCTCACCAACCACTCCTGGTCAAGCCGAACAATCATGAATTGGAAGCTATTTTCAATGTTGAATTGAATGGCATGGCAGATATCGAGACCTATGCTAAGAAAATCTTAGATATGGGAGCTCAGAATGTTATCATTTCCATGGCAGGGGACGGAGCCTTATTGGTCACTCCAAAGGCAACTTACTTTGCCAAACCCATCAAGGGTACAGTGAAAAACTCTGTCGGAGCTGGAGATTCCATGGTGGCAGGTTTTACAGGTGAATACGTTTGCTCACAAGACCCAATCGAAGCCCTCAAATGGGGAGTTGCTTGCGGTACGGCAACAGCCTTTTCAGATGATTTGGCAAGTATCGAATTTATTAAGGAAATTTATGAAAAAGTTGAGGTAGAAACTCTATGAAAATTCAAGACGTTTTGAAAAAAGATGTCATGTTGCTTGATTTGCAAGCAACAAGCAAGGAAGCAGTTATCGATGAAATGATTGCTAGTTTGGTTGATAAAGGCTATGTAACGGATTTTGACGTATTCAAAACAGGTATCATGAACCGTGAAGCACAAACAACTACTGGTCTTGGCGATGGTATTGCAATGCCACATGCTAAGAATGCGGCTGTAAAAGAGGCAACTGTTCTCTTTGCAAAATCAAACAAGGGTGTTGACTACGCAAGTCTTGATGGTCAACCAACTGATTTGTTCTTCATGATTGCAGCTCCAGAAGGTGCCAACGACACGCACTTGGCAGCCCTTGCGGAATTGTCTAAATACTTGATGAAAGCTGGATTTGCTGATAGAATTCGTGCGGCAACAAATCCTGAAGAAGTGATTGCAGTCTTTGATACAGCTGAAGCAGCAGATGAAGCGGCTGAAGAAGTGGTTGTAGCTCCAAGTGGCGACCGTCCATTTATCGTTGCTGTTACAGCATGTACAACTGGTATTGCTCACACTTACATGGCAGAAGAAGCTCTTAAGAAGCAGGCTGCTGAGATGGGTGTTGACATCAAGGTTGAAACAAACGGTGCGTCTGGGGTTGGTAACAAACTAACTGCTGAAGACATTAAGAATGCGGCAGGTGTAATCATCGCAGCAGATAAGGCTGTTGACATGCCTCGTTTCAATGGTAAAGCATTGGTATCTCGTCCAGTTGCTGCTGGTATCAAACAACCAGAAGAATTGATTAACATCATCTTGGACGGTAAAGCGTCAACTTATACAGCGACAGAAGGAGCAGCTACTGTGGAATCTTCAGAAAAACTCAGCCTTGGTAAAGCATTCTATAAACACTTGATGAGCGGTGTTTCTCAAATGTTGCCATTCGTTATTGGTGGCGGTATCTTGATTGCCCTTGCTTTCTTGTTTGATAACTTGCTCGGTGTACCAAGCGACAGTCTTGGTAGCCTGGGGTCATACAACGAAATCGCAGCGATGTTCATGAAGATTGGTGGAGCAGCCTTTGGCTTCATGTTGCCACTCCTTGCAGGTTACATTGCTTACTCAATCGCTGAAAAACCAGGTTTGGTTGCAGGTTTCGTAGCTGGTGCAATTGCTAGTAGCGGTCTTGCTTTCGGTAAAATCCCTTATGCAGCTGGTGGTGAAGAAACCCTTGCTCTCGCAGGTGTATCATCTGGTTTCTTGGGTGCCCTTGTTGGTGGTTTCCTTGCTGGTGGTGTAGTTCTTGTTCTTCGTAACGCTTTGCGTAACATGCCAAAATCACTCCAAGGTTTGAATGCAATCTTGCTCTTGCCACTTTTGGGTACAGCTATCACTGGTTTCTTAATGTTCTTTGTCAACATCCCAATGGCAGCTATCAACACTGGTATGAACAACTTCCTTGCAGGTCTTGAAGGTAGCTCTGCTATTCTCCTTGGCCTTGTCCTCGGTGGTATGATGGCAGTCGATATGGGTGGTCCAGTTAACAAGGCAGCTTATGTCTTCGGTACGGGTACCCTTGCAGCAACTGTTGCAGACGGTGGTTCTGTTGCCATGGCAGCGGTTATGGCTGGTGGTATGGTTCCACCATTGGCAGTCTTTGTCGCAACTCTCTTGTTCAAGAACAAGTTCACGCAAGAAGAGCGTAACTCAGGTTTGACAAACATTGTTATGGGTCTGTCATTCATCACTGAAGGTGCGATTCCGTTCGGTGCTGCTGACCCAGCTCGTGCAATCCCAAGCTTTATCGCTGGTTCTGCCCTCGCAGGTGCCTTGGTAGGTTTGTCAGGCATTCAATTGATGGCGCCACACGGTGGTATCTTCGTTATCGCTTTGACCTCTAACCCATTACTTTACATCCTTTACGTATTGATTGGTGCGGTTGTGTCTGGTGTCCTTTACGGAGCTCTTCGTAAAGCTAAATAAGTTTGAAAACCTTGTCAAGTGACAAGGTTTTTTAGCTATTTCACAAGGTTTATGGTATAATGTGAGTATTATTGTTTAAGAGGAGTCTTGAAAATGAAAATCATTCGCGATAAAGAATTTGTCAACCAGTATCACTTTGATGCTCGCAACAAAGAATGGGAAAAAGAGCATGGTGAGCCAAAAACTGGCTTGAAAGTTGATTTTCAATTGGTCAATAGGGACGAAGAAGCACAGCGGACAACCATGGTTGTTATCTTGCGCTTTATGATTGTCTTGAATCATCATGTGATTTCTGGTGCCTTTAGCCAAGGTGTCCATGTGGACGGTCGCATTATCAATGAACCAACCGAATTTACTGAAGATGAGAAAAAAGAGTTGGTATCTCCTCTCTTAGACATGCTGAAACGCATGACCTACGATGTTACTGAAATAGCCTACGATGCCCCAGGTATCAATTTGGAGTTCTAAATGAAATTAGCAGTTATTACGGATTCGTCGGCCGTCTTGCAGCCGACGACGCTTGCAAACAAAGATGTATTTGTTTTGCCTATTCCGGTCACCATTGATGAGGAATCCTTTGTCGAAGGACAAAATCTGACTGCCGAAGAATTTTATCAAAAGATGGCAGCCTCCGAGGATTTGCCAAAAACCAGCCAACCCAGTCTCTTGGAGTTGGAAGAAATTTTGACAGCCCTGCAAGCCAACGGCTACACGCATGCAGTCGGTCTCTTTCTCTCATCAGGGATTTCTGGATTTTACCAAAATATCCAATATCTGGCAGATGAATTTGAGGGGCTGACAATCGCCTTTCCAGATAGCAAAATCACGTCAGCTCCACTGGGTATGATGGTGGAAAATGTATTGAAATGGGCAGCAGCTGGTCAGTCTTTTGAGGAAATCTGTGCCAAACTGGATCAACAAATTGCCCAAACGTCCGCCTTTATCATGGTGGACGACCTGGATCATTTGGTCAAGGGTGGTCGCTTGTCCAATGCAGCAGCCATTCTCGGCAACCTTCTCAGTATCAAGCCGATTTTGTATTTTACGGATGAAGGGAAAATCGAAGTATACGAGAAAGTTCGGACGGAGAAAAAGGCTGTCAAACGTCTCTTGGAAATTCTTCAAGAAAAAACATCCGACGGCAATTACCAGCTGGCTATTATTCATGCCAACTGCCCAGAAAAGGCAGATAGTTTCAAAGAACAGTTGGAGCAGGCTGGTGTGACTAGTCAGTTGCCAATCGTGTCATTTGGTTCCGTTATCGGGACGCATTTGGGTGAAGGGGCCATTGCTTTCGGGATTTCGCCCATTATCGAATAGGAGTTTACATGACAATTAAGGTAATTATTGCAGGTTTTAAGGGAAAAATGGGCTCAACAGCGGTTGAGATGGTCAAGGGAGATGCAGACCTTAGTCTAGCTGCCTTGGTAGACCCATTTGCCACTGAGACAGAAGTAGATGGCGTGCCAGTTTTTAAGACAAAAGAAGAAGTTGCAGAGCTAGATGCTGATGTCTGGGTGGATTTCACCACGCCAAAATTTGCCTATGAAAACACACGCTTTGCTTTGGAGAATGGCTTTGCGCCAGTAGTTGGAACGACTGGATTTACACCGAAAGAAATCGACGAACTGACTGCACTTTCGGCTGAAAAAGGCTTGGGTGGCTTGATTGCGCCAAACTTTGCTATCGGGGCTATCTTGCTCATGCAATTCGCAACACAGGCTGCTAAGTATTTCCCTAATCTGGAAATCATCGAATTGCATCATGACAAGAAAAAGGATGCTCCAAGTGGAACAGCTATTAAGACTGCCGAGTTGATTTCGCAAGTCCGTCAGGCGCAGCCACAAGGTGCAGCCGATGAAGAAGAGTTGATTGCCGGAGCTCGTGGTGCAGAATTTGATGGATTCCGTATTCATTCTGTTCGCTTACCAGGTCTGGTGGCCCACCAAGAAGTGATTTTCGGTGCCCAGGGAGAAGGATTGACTATTCGTCATGATTCTTATGACCGTGTCTCCTTCATGAGCGGTGTCAATCTCGGTATCAAAGAGGTTGTCAAACGCCAGCAACTTGTATATGGTTTGGAACATTTACTATGAAATTAACACATCTGCCTTCTGAATTTCAGGAGGCTTTGCCGATTTTAGAGAAAATTAAGGCCGCAGGTTTTGAGGCCTATTTTGTGGGCGGATCGGTCCGCGATGCCATTTTGAGAAGAACCATTCACGATGTGGACATTGCAACATCCAGCTATCCGCAGGAGACCAAAGCAATCTTCCCACGGACCATTGATGTGGGGATTGAACATGGAACGGTCTTGGTTCTGGAAGGGCATAAGGAGTACGAAATTACGACCTTTCGGACGGAGGAGGATTACGTGGACTTCCGCCGGCCTAGCCAGGTTTCTTTTGTCCGTTCACTAGAAGAAGACCTCAGACGCCGTGATTTTACAGTCAATGCCTTTGCCTTGGATGAACATGCTCAGGTCATCGACTTGTTTTCTGGACTAGAAGATTTGGAGCAGAAGCGTTTGCGAGCGGTAGGAATCCCTGCAGAGCGATTCAATGAAGATGCCCTGCGAATCATGCGTGGTTTTAGATTTGCGGCTAGTCTGAACTTCGAGATTGAACCAGAAACATTTGAGGCCATGCAGGCAACAGCACCGCTCTTGGACAAAATCTCTGTTGAGCGAATTTTTATCGAATTTGATAAATTGCTGACGGCACCCCATTGGCGCAAGGGGCTGCAGGCTATGATTGATTCTAAAGCCTTTGATTTTTTACCAGATTTGGCTGGAAAAGGGCAGGAATTGGAGAAAATGCTATCTAGCTTGCAGGCAGATTTCATCTTTGAAACTTCTGAACAGGCCTGGGCCATGCTTTTTGTCTGTCTGAAAGTGGACAACATCAAGTCCTTCCTCAAAAAATGGAAAACCAGCAATGAATTTCAACGGACGGTCGTGCAATTGGTGGAAATTTATCAGCACCGCCAGACAGGACCAGTGACCAAGCAGATGGCTTACGAATACGGTAGGACAATGATTGAACTGGTCGAAAACCTGCGTCAGGCTCTGGGGCTCTCGGTTGATTTTGAAGAGATTGCTCAACTCGATAAGGACTTGATTATCCATGAACGACATGAGATTGTTGTGAATGGTGGCATGATTATGAAGAATCTAGCTGTCAAGCCTGGTCCTCTCTTGGGTCAGGTCCTAAATGCAGTGGAGTATGAGATTGTCGAGGGGAATTTGGCCAACAGAGAAGAGGACATCATGGCTTTTGTAAAGGAGTTTTTAAGTAATGAGTGATTTTATCGTTGAAAATTTGACCAAGTCTGTCGGCGACAAGACCGTCTTTTCAAAGATTTCCTTTATCATCCACCCAGGCGACCGCATTGGGATTATAGGGGTCAATGGCACTGGTAAAACAACGCTCTTGGATGTGATTTCAGGCAAGCTTGGTTTCGATGGAGATATTTCACCCTTTACCAGTAAGAATGATTTTCAGATGGCCTATCTGACCCAGGAGCCTGATTTTGATGAGAGCAATACCGTTCTGGACACGGTATTGTCATCCGATTTGCGAGAAATCCAGCTTATTCGCCAATACGAGCAGCTCATGGCAAATTATGACGATAAGAGTCAGGCTCAACTTGAAAAAGTCATGGCAGAGATGGATGCCCTCAATGCTTGGGAAATTGAAAGCCAAGTCAAGACGGTTCTGTCAAAATTAGGATTACAGGATGTGACCAGCAAGGTGGCGGATTTATCTGGTGGCCTGCGTCGCCGTGTACAGCTGGCTCAGGTTCTTCTGGGCAATGACGACCTCCTACTTTTGGATGAGCCGACCAACCACCTGGATATTGAGACCATTGAGTGGTTGACGACCTTTTTGAAAAACAC
This sequence comes from Streptococcus sp. A22, assembly GCF_043674215.1. NCBI lineage: Bacteria > Bacillati > Bacillota > Bacilli > Lactobacillales > Streptococcaceae > Streptococcus > Streptococcus sp. A22. The sequence goes on along the minus strand of NZ_JBIMJQ010000001.1, from coordinate 43,701 downwards.
CAAAAAGTCTGTCCTCTTTATCACCCATGACCGCTATTTCTTGGACAATATTGCCACACGCATCTTTGAATTGGACAAGGCCGGTTTGACCGAGTATCAGGGGAATTACCAGGACTATGTTCGATTAAAAGCGGAGCAGGACGAGCGGGATGCAGCTCTCCGTCACAAGAAAGAACAGCTCTACAAGCAGGAGTTGACCTGGATGCGGAGACAGCCCCAGGCTCGTGCCACCAAGCAACAAGCCCGTATCAATCGTTTCCATGACCTCAAGAACCAGGTTCATCAAACTATTGATGACTCAAGTCTTGAAATCAATTTTGAAACCAGCCGAATCGGTAAAAAGGTTATTCAGTTTGAGCAGGTCAGCTTTTCTTATCCTGGAAAGCCGATTCTACAGGATTTTAGCCTGCTAATCCAAAACAAGGACCGTATCGGCATCGTCGGTGATAATGGTAAGGGCAAATCCACCCTGCTCAATCTGATTGCAGGCGACTTGCAGGCTGATGCAGGCAAGGTAGACATCGGAGAAACGGTTCGTATCGGTTATTTTTCTCAAGATATTCGTGGATTAGACGAGAGCAAGCGGGTCATCAATTTCTTGCAGGAAGTGGCAGAAGAAGCCAAGACCACATCGGGCATGGTGTCTATTGCTGAACTTTTGGAGCAGTTCCTCTTTCCGCGTAATACCCACGGTACACTGATTGAAAAATTGTCTGGTGGGGAGAAAAAGCGGCTCTATCTGCTGAAAATCCTACTGGAACGGCCTAATGTCTTGCTTCTGGACGAGCCGACAAACGACTTAGACATAGCGACTTTGACAGTCTTGGAGCATTTCTTGCAAGGTTTTGCTGGTCCTGTCATCACCGTCAGCCACGATCGTTATTTCTTGGACAAGGTTGCTAATAAAATCCTTGCTTTTGAAGACGGTGGTATCCAGACCTTCTTTGGAAACTACACGGACTATCTGGATGAAAAGGCCTTTTTGGCTTCCAGCTCTGCTATTTCTTTGGAAAAACCAAAGGAGAAAATCGAGAAGGTCAGAGAGAACAAGAAGCGGATGTCCTATTTTGAGAAGCAGGAGTGGGCAACCATTGAGGATGAGATTGCTGGTTTGGAGGAGCGGATCGAAGCCATTGAGGCGGAAATGTTGACCTGTGGCAGTGATTTTACCAAATTGTCGGACCTGCAGAAGGAGCTGGACCAGAAAAATGAGCAGCTCTTGGAGAAGTACGAGCGCTTTGAGTATTTGAGTGAGATGGAGGGCTAGGATGAAAACTCTTATCATAGGCTACATGGCCCTTTACCTACTGGTCACATTGGTTTCAGCCCTTTATAGCTTTCTGAAAACCAAAAAGATGAACCTGCTGCGGCTGAGTTTGACATTTTTGGCAATGCTTGTGCTGGCAGTAACCCTTTATTTTTACAGTCAAAGCTACCATGCCTTCCAGATGATTGGTTTTGCCCTTGGTTTTACCTTTATTTCTACGCTTTTTCTCTTCAATGGGACCAAGGAAGGAACTAATTTTATAGCTGCTATGTTGCTGAGTGTTGGGCGCTTTGTTCTCCATATTCAATTTCTAGTTCTGCTTTATCTTTTTAGATAAATTGTCCGTACAAGTTGTTTGAAAGGGCTTTACGAAAAGGTTTGCATTGTGGTATAATAGAGAAAATGAAGTGAGGTAATGATTATGTCAAAGAAAATTATCGGTATTGACCTTGGCGGTACATCTGTCAAATTGGCTATTTTAACGACTGCTGGCGAAATCCAGGAAAAATGGTCCATCAAGACCAACATTTTGGATGAGGGCAGCCATATCGTTCCGGATATTATCGAGAGTATCAAAGATCATTTTGAGAGCCACAATCTGACCAAGGATGATTTCTTGGGAATTGGTATGGGTTCTCCTGGCGTGGTCGATAGCAAAGCTGGTACTGTGATTGGTGCCTATAACCTCAACTGGAAGACCTTGCAGCTGGTCCGTGAACAGTTTGAGACCGCACTTGGTTTGCCTTTCTTTATTGACAATGATGCCAACGTAGCAGCTCTGGGTGAGCAGTGGGTCGGTGCCGGCGAGAATAATCCTGACGTGGTCTTCATGACGCTGGGAACTGGTGTCGGTGGTGGTGTTGTTGCTGCTGGAAATCTGATTCGCGGATCACGCGGTGCAGGTGGCGAACTTGGCCATTTGACGGTTGATTTTGAAGACCCTATCATGTGTACATGTGGTAAGCCAGGTTGCCTGGAGACGGTTGCCTCAGCGACAGGTATTGTCAATTTGACTCGCCGTTATGCAGCCCAGTATGCTGGTGATTCTGAGTTGAAGAAACTCATTGATGATGGTCAAGATGTGACAGCTAAGGATGTCTTTGACTTAGCAAAAACAGGTGATGACCTAGCTCAGATTGTCTACCGCAACTTTGCTCGCTATCTAGGAACAGCTTGCTCCAACATTGCAGCGACGCTAAACCCAGCCTACATTGTCATCGGTGGTGGTGTATCAGCTGCAGGCGATTTCCTCTTGGACGGTGTTCGCAAGGTCTTTGAAGAGACAGTCTTCCCACCGATTAAGGAATCAACTAAGTTGGCTCTTGCAACACTTGGCAATGATGCCGGGGTTATTGGTGCAGCGTCATTGGTTTTGAAATAAGTAAATCAGGCAGAGGAAACTCTGTCTTTTTTAGAAGAAAGGTTCTAATATGAATTTTAAAAAAACAAGCTCAACAGCTAAAAAAAGATTTGCCAGCCCTATTTTTATCAATCAGGGACAGGGAGACCCCTCTTGTCGCTAAATTTTTTGCAGGCTTAACCTTAATCTACGCCTTGTCGCCCATTGATTTAGTGCCAGATTTTATCCCAGTTTTGGGCTGTTTGGATGACATTATTCTATTGCCCTTATTGGTGGCCTTGACCATTCGATTTATACCCAAGGAAATACTTGACAATCACCGATTGGCCGCTGAGGACCTTTGGAAAGATAGCAAACCCAAGAAGTGGTACTATGGTCTTCCAATCATTTTTCTATGGGCCTTGATTATCTACGTCCTAGTAAAAGTTTTTAAGTAGCCTATCCGCTGTCACAGTTTTTAATTGTTTTGTCTTTCAAAACAAATCAGAATCATATATAATGAAAATGTAGAAATATTGATATTGCAAATTATCGGAGAAGGCGTTCTTTATTCGTGGCTATAGATGGCTGAAAGGTTCGAGGAGGTCTATCATGTCAAAAGATCATATCGTCCGCTATCAAGGCTATGTGCTGGTTTTGGGATTTTTACTCTATGCGACAATCTTCTTTCCTGCCCTAAATTTTCAATGGTTTAATACATTTGGTGTGTTTTTTGTTGGAGCAGTAGTATTGCCTTGGGCCATCTACACCAAGCAGATTCCCCACATGCTTATCTGTCTCTTTCTGATCATTAGCCCATTTTTAACATTTTACATTGGATTGTTATCGATGCTCTTTGGTCCTTAAAAATTGGAGGTAAATCATGAAAAAATGGAATCTACACCAAGTTTCCCACTATCTACTTATAGCGGGGACCCTCTTTTGGTTATCAGGATTCTTTCTAGATAACTGGATTCGTCATTGGTTCTTCCCTTCTAGCTGGGGTTCTGTAGTTGTTTTTTACATCCTGCCACCGATTGGACTGGTAACGCTGATTTTGTCCTTCTTCACAAAGAAGGTGTGGCAGGCAGCTCTCTCCATCGCCTTTATCCTATCCTTTTTCATTACCATGTTTGTTGGTTACTTCTTGTTTGGTCCCTAAGAAAGGAGTAGCAGTATGCTAAAGAAAAGTTTGGATTTGTTTAGCTGTTTCATTATCGGCCTGGGCTGTCTGATTTGGCTCAGTATATGGTTACCCATGGAAAATTGGTTTCATCTGGAAAAGTGGGCCTATACCGCATGTTTCAAAATTGTCCCCTTGCTGGGAATGGCTCTGCTACCAGTAGCTATCTATCAGAAAAAGCCTAGACATACCATTATTGCCCTACTCTTCATAGTTGCCTATTTTCTGACCGCAACATTGGCCATGTATATGGGTAACACTTACCTCTTCACTCCATAGAACTCTAGCTTGCTTCTGGAATTTTTTGGTCAAAAAAAGTATAATAGTTGCATGACAAAAGCAGATATTATTTTTAAAGAAAACATTCGTAAGATTATGGAAGAGGGCGTTTTTTCGGAAAATGCTCGCCCACGTTACAAGAACGGGAATGCGGCAAATTCCAAGTATATTACTGGCTCCTTTGCAGAGTATGATTTGAGTAAGGGAGAGTTTCCCATTACTACACTGCGTCCCATTGCTATCAAGTCGGCTATTAAGGAAATTCTCTGGATTTATCAGGACCAGACCAATGATTTATCGGTCCTTCAAGACAAATACGGTGTTCAATATTGGAATGATTGGGAAGTAGAAGGGACTGGGACCATTGGCGAGCGCTATGGGGCCATCGTCAAAAAGCACGATATTATTTCCAAAATTATTAAGCAATTGGAAGAAAATCCTTGGAACCGCCGCAATGTGATTTCCCTCTGGGATTACGAGGCCTTTGATCAATCGGCTGGCCTCTTGCCTTGTGCCTTTCAGACAATGTTTGATGTCCGTCGTGTTGATGGAGACATTTATCTGGATGCGACCCTGACCCAGCGTTCAAATGATATGTTGGTAGCCCACCATATCAATGCAATGCAGTATGTAGCCCTTCAGATGATGATTGCTAAACATTTTGGCTGGAAGGTAGGCAAGTTTTTCTATTTCATCAACAACCTGCACATCTACGACAATCAGTTTGAACAAGCTGAAGACTTGCTCCGTCGTATACCATCTGAAGTAGAGCCTCGTTTGGTACTCAATGTCCCAGACGGAACAAACTTTTTTGATATTAAGGCAGAAGATTTTGAGTTGGTGGACTACAATCCAGTTAAACCTCAACTTAAATTCGATTTAGCAATATAAGATGAGGACTGTTTTCCAACAGCCCTTATTTCCAACCTCCAACACTTTCCCAAAGTGTTGAAGGAACTTAAATTTGACTTGGCGATTTAACTGGATTAGCAGTGAAGAACTTCGTTCTTTTTAGTTCCAACCTTCAACAGTCTATTCCCAGACTGTTTCACTCCCCAAAGTGTTGGAGTAACTCGAATTTGACTGAACTATTGCACAAATGCCCAAAAACAAAATCCACAGGTCTTGTATCCCTCTTTATCTAAAATGAAACCAGAAATCTGTACTTGCTATATGTCTAGCAAGTGCATTTTTGTTGAATATTTGATAGAATAGGTAGACAAAATGGAAAGATTGGAAAGTATGACAAAAAAAATCGTAGGAATTTGGGCCCAGGATGAACAGGGGCTAATTGGAAAAAATCAAGTGTTGCCCTGGTCTCTTCCTGCAGAATTACAACATTTTAAAGAAACGACTATTGGACATAACCTTTTAATGGGACGAATCACCTTTGATGGGATGGGGAAAAGAGCCCTTCCCAAACGCTTATCCTTAATTTTGACACGGGATTCGTCTTATCAGGTGGAGAATGATCGTGTGTTGGTTTTTCATTCTGTTCAGGATATTTTAGATTGGTATGAAAAGCAGGATAAGAATCTCTATGTCATTGGTGGCAAGCAGATTGTTAGTGTTTTTGAGCCTTATTTGGATGAGATAATCAAGACGGATATTCATGCCAGTTATGATGGAGATACCTATTTTCCAGAAAGTTTTGACTGGTCCGTTTGGTTACAAGTGGCATCCGACTTCCATCCAAAAGATGTAGAAAATCCGGCTGATTTTACCATCCGTACCTTTGTGAGAAAGTGATAGTAGCATGCAGAAAAGTTTATTTGGCCTATTTACGGCGATTTTGTGTGGCATCTGTGTCCTCTGTGCAGGCCAGGCCCTCCATAAGAAACGTTATGGTCTAGCGGCCTTGTTTTTATTGAATGCTTTTACCAATTTGGTTAATAGTATTCACGCGTTTTATGGTTTTTTGTTTTAGGAAGTAAAGAGATAGAGGTAAGAAATGGTAGTGCATACCAATAAAGAAATGATTTATTGTTCATTTTGTGGTAAAAATCAAGAAGAAGTGAAAAAAATCATTGCAGGAAATAATGTTTTTATCTGTGATGAATGTGTCGAGTTGGCTCAAGAAATCATTCGAGAAGAATTAGCTGAAGAAGTCCTAACAGACTTGGCAGATACGCCAAAACCACAAGAATTGCTCAATATTCTCAATCATTATGTCATCGGTCAAGACCGAGCTAAACGTGCTTTGGCTGTGGCGGTGTATAACCATTATAAGCGCATTAATTTTCAAGATACCCGTGGCGAAGATGATGTGGATTTGCAGAAGTCTAATATCCTGATGATTGGTCCGACTGGTTCTGGTAAGACTTTCTTGGCCCAGACATTAGCGAAAAGCTTGAATGTACCATTTGCTATCGCAGATGCGACAGCGCTGACTGAGGCAGGTTATGTTGGCGAAGATGTGGAAAATATCCTTCTCAAACTTCTACAGGCGGCAGATTTTAATATCGATCGTGCAGAAAGAGGAATTATCTATGTGGATGAAATTGATAAAATTGCCAAAAAAGGTGAAAATGTGTCCATCACCCGCGATGTATCCGGCGAAGGGGTCCAGCAAGCTCTCCTGAAAATTATCGAGGGAACGGTTGCCAGTGTGCCACCTCAGGGCGGACGCAAACATCCAAACCAAGAGATGATTCACGTCGATACCAAGAACATTCTCTTTATCGTTGGCGGTGCCTTTGACGGCATTGAAGAAATTGTTAAACAGCGTCTGGGTGAGAAAATCATTGGTTTCGGTCAAAACAACCGTGCTATTGAAGAAAAAGATTCTTACATGCAGCACATTATCGCGGATGATATTCAGAAATTCGGTATCATTCCAGAATTGATTGGTCGCTTGCCTGTTTTTGCAGCTCTGGACCAATTGACTGAGGATGACCTGGTGCGTATCCTGACAGAGCCTCGAAATGCTCTTGTTAAGCAGTACCAGACCTTGCTTTCTTATGATGATGTCGAGTTGGAATTTGAAGAAGATGCTTTGCAGGAAATTGCCAAAAAAGCCATCGAGCGTAAAACAGGTGCACGCGGACTTCGTTCTATCATCGAAGAGACCATGTTGGATGTGATGTTTGAAGTGCCGAGTCAAGACGAGGTCAAGAAGGTTCGCGTGACAAAAGCAGCAGTAGACGGTGAAGGAAAACCTGAGCTAGAAACTGCCTAAAATTCGTCAGGAGGTGTCAATTGACCGCCTCCTTTTTCAGAGAAAGGGAAAAATATGGAAATCAATACCCATAATGCAGAGATTTTACTGAGTGCAGTTTCAAAGACCCAGTACCCAGATGATGATATTCCAGAGATTGCCCTGGCTGGACGGTCCAATGTTGGAAAATCATCCTTCATCAATACCTTGCTGGGGCGTAAAAACCTGGCTCGGACGTCAGGCAAACCTGGTAAAACCCAACAACTGAATTTTTATAATATCGATGATAAAATCCGTTTTGTTGATGTGCCGGGCTACGGTTATGCCAAGGTTTCCAAGACTGAGCGCGCAAAGTGGGGCAAGATGATTGAGGAATATCTGACCAGTCGAGATAATCTCCGCGTGGTGGTTAGTCTGGTAGATATGCGTCATGAGCCATCTGCCGATGATGTTCAGATGTACGAATTTCTAAAATATTATGAAATCCCAGTCATTGTCGTTGCTACCAAAGCCGACAAAATTCCACGTGGCAAGTGGAACAAGCATGAATCCATTATCAAAAAGAAATTGGATTTTGATAAGAATGACCAGTTTGTCGTCTTTTCATCTGAAACTCGACATGGCTATGACCAGGCCTGGGATGCTATTCTGAGTGAAATCTAACAAAAAAATAAAAAAATAGAGATATTTTTCTTGCATTCTAAACTAGACTATGTTATCATAATTGAGGTTTGAAAAAACTGACCTAAGACAGTAGGGGAGCTAGACTCATAAACATCCTACCGAGGCACAAAACGATTATGGATATAAACGTGTTTGTACTTTCGTGTCTAGGTTTAGGTGCGATTTTTTTTGTGCCTAGCCCAAAATAAAAACGGAGGTAAACGAAATGTCAGAAGCTATTATCGCTAAAAAAGCGGAATTAGTGAATGCCGTTGCTGAGCAAATGAAAGCTGCAACATCTATCGTTGTGGTTGATGCGCGTGGTTTGACTGTAGAGCAAGATACTGTTCTTCGTCGTAACTTGCGTGGTGCAGAAGTTGAGTACAAAGTTATCAAAAACTCAATCTTGCGTCGTGCTGCTGAGCAAGCTGGTCTTGAAGGTCTTGCAGAATTGTTTGTAGGTCCATCTGCAGTAGCGTTCTCAAACGATGCTGTTGCTCCAGCTAAAACAATTTACGATTTCGCGAAAACTGCTGATGCTCTTGAAATCAAAGGTGGAGCTGTAGAAGGTAAAGTTTCTTCTAAAGAAGAAATCGAAGCACTTGCTACATTGCCAAACCGCGAAGGCATGCTTTCTATGTTGCTTTCAGTACTTCAAGCACCAGTTCGAAACGTTGCATACGCTGTCAAAGCTGTTGCAGAAAAAGAAGACGCAGCTTAATCAAATCGCGTCAGAGCGTAGCTGCTTAGTGCTACAAACTATTTAAAAACCTAAATTGGAGGAAAATCACAATGGCATTGAACATTGAAAACATTATTGCTGAAATTAAAGAAGCTACTATCCTTGAGCTTAACGATCTTGTAAAAGCTATCGAAGAAGAATTTGGTGTAACTGCGGCTGCTCCTGTAGCTGTTGCTGCAGCTGGTGGTGCTGCTGAAGAAGCTAAAGATTCATTCGACGTAGAATTGACATCTGCTGGCGACAAAAAAGTTGGCGTTATCAAAGTTGTACGTGAAATCACTGGTCTTGGTCTTAAAGAAGCTAAAGAGCTTGTTGACGGTGCACCAGCTATGGTTAAAGAAGGCGTTGCAACTGCAGAAGCTGAAGAAATCAAAGCTAAATTGGAAGAAGCTGGCGCTTCAGTTACTCTTAAATAATAGAGTATCGCAATTTGATTGCGGAAGCCTAGTAAATTAAGGTTTTAGAATTGCTTAGAGCGATAAAAAATCGGGAGAATGTTATTATTCCCCACCAAAACCCCACCAAGATTTAATCTTGGTGGGGTTTTATTTATGGTATAATATGTATATATATCGCTAAGGGTACCCTTAGTCTATTGCTTACACAATAGACTAAGGGTACCCTTAGTCTATTGCTTACACAATAGACTAATACTATCAGCTCTTAGATAAATCAGTTTAGGAGTCTATTTCATGGCAATAAAGGGAATTACATTAAAAGAGAGTATGAATCGCTCTGTTCAAGCAATTATGCCACTTGATGAAGAAAAAGAGGTATTTAATCAAAAATTGGTTAGTTATTTGACTCATTTAAAAGACAAAGAGGATGAGTCAGAGGAATACCAGAAAAATCTTCTCAAGGGATTTTTAGAAAGTGTATTGCCTTATAATTTTATTAATACTTCTAGTCGAATAGACCTTGCTATCTATAATGGTAAAGACGCCAATTCGTCACTAGGTATTCTTTTTGAATGCAAGAGTTTGACTAACAAGTCTGAAATGATGTCAACGGAAAAAATCAATTCCAAAGCACTTCAAGAAGTTGTCTATTATTACCTACAAGAACGCCTATTTAATAAGAATTTAGAAATCAAAAAGTGTATTATCACAAATGGCCTATCTTGGTTTGTGATAGAGGCTAAAGAATTTGAAAAATATTTTTTCAAAAATAAAAAGCTAGTTGACCTCGTGACAAAGTTCAGAAATAATCAACTTTCTAGCAATAAAACAGATTTCCTTTATAGTGAGGTTATTGCACCAGAAATTGACAAAGCAATTGAAAAGGGAATCGTTATTGCTCACTTTGATCTTAGTCAAGCTCTAGTTAAGACCAGTAAGTATATTGAAATCAAGAAAAATAATCTGACTCAGCTTTATCGATTCTTCACAGCAGAGAATCTTCTTAATAAAGAGATTTTCACTGATTCAAACAAGCTTAATAAGAATTTCTATGATGAATTGCTTTATTTGATGGGGCTAGAAGAAACGAAGTCAGGGACTTCAAAAATTATTTCACGTTTGAAACCTGCTAAACGCCAACGGTATTCTTTTGTTGAGAATATCATTGATAAATTGGAGATGAAAGATGTTTCAAAAGAAAAGCAGGAAGACATTGCTATTCAACTAACAGTTGTCTGGACAAATAGAATTCTATTTTTGAAACTGTTAGAATCTCAGCTGGTGTTGTTCAACAAAGATGAATCTTATAGGTTCTTGACCTATGAAAAACTGCCTAACTTTGAGGAGATTTATAGCTTATTCTTTGCCGTACTTGCTAAGAAAGTATCGGAAAGAAATGATCGAATGCAAGAAAAGTTCGGTTATGTCCCTTATCTGAACTCATCATTGTTTGAAGAAACAGAATTAGAAATTTCTAGAGATGGGATTGGTATTGATAGATTACCAGAGGGAGATATTGAAATTTTCTCCAAAACAGCTCTTAAAGGTGTAGATAAAAAACGTAAAAAAGGGAACATCAATTTTATTGATTATCTCTTTGAGTTTTTGGATTCTTATGACTTCTCGACCTCCATCAGCCACCATGAGAAATCTAAGAATGACCTTATCAATGCGTCAGTTCTGGGATTAATTTTTGAGAAAATCAACGGCTACCGTGAAGGCTCTTTTTATACGCCAGGCAATATTACCATGTATATGTCACGTAAAGCGATTCGTACAGCAGCAGTGGACAAAGTCAATGAAGCACTCGACTGGCAGTGTGAAACAATCGAAGATATAAAGTTTAACATACGTAATGCTCAGATTGCTAAAAAGGTATCAGATGCGATTGACAGTTTGAAGGTTTGTGACCCAGCGGTTGGATCCGGTCACTTCCTCGTATCAGTCCTGAATGAAATTATTGCTCTTAAAAGTGATTTAAATGTTTTGTTTGACGCTGATGGCAACTATATTGGAAACCTGATTCAATGTTATGTTATTAATGATGAGCTAGTCATTCAAGATATGTCTGGAAATAATTTTTTGTATCAGACAGGTAATCAGCAGTCAGAACAAATTCAAAAGGCAATTTTCAACCAGAAGAGGTATATTCTGGAAAATTCGCTCTTTGCAGTGGATATTAACCCAAGTTCAGTCAATATTTGCCGTTTGCGTCTCTGGATTGAACTCTTGAAGTCTTCTTATTACTATCAGGATACTGATACCAACCAACCTGTTTTGACGACTTTGCCAAATATTGATATTAATATTAAAGTAGGCGATAGTCTCTTACATAAGTTTGATTTTGACTATGAATTTGATATGAGAAAAACAGATTTCAAGGACTATCTATCTCTAGTTAAAGACTATAAGGAGACGAATAATAAACGAGTAAAAGCAGAAATCTGGGAGAAAATCGAAAGGCTCAAACATTCCTTTGATGATACGGCTTCTAGTCCTGAATTAAAGAAATTATCTCGGCTCATATCTGAACGAAATAAGGCTGGTGCCATTAGCCTATTTGAGGAAGAAAATAAAAACTCTAAAGAAGTAGCGGAATTAAATAAGCAACTAGCAAAAGCTGAAAAGGAATTGGAATACAGATTGAAAAATCCATTATTCGCTAAAGGTATGGAATGGCGAATGGAATTTCCTGAGATTTTGGGAGAAGCTGGAGAATTTATCGGCTTTGACCTTGTAATTGGGAATCCGCCTTATATCTTTGCAAGTAATCAATCTTTTAGTGATGAGATGAAATCATATTACACTAGAACATATCCTCTCAACAATTATCAAGCTAACACTTTCGGTTTATTCCTAGAACTTGCTTTTTCGTTAGTAAGAAAAGGTGGGGGAATATCTTATATTATTCCCAATTCATTTCTAACGATCAATCAATATAAGACACTTCGCCATCATATTTTAAAAACTTATGATGAAATAACTTTCATCAATTCAAAAGATAAGATTTTTGATGAAGCTTCTATTGATGTTTGTATTATTGACATGTTCACTAAACGACCTGCAAAAGTCATTCTTGGAGAAATCGTCAATAGTGAAGTTAATTTACTGACTGAAACAAACTCAGATTTACTGTTGAATCAGGATGTTATTACTATTTCATCTGCTAATACAAGCTCTCAAAAACTATTGATTAAAATAGAAGCTCAATCTAAAGTTCTTGAGAATAACTATGGTCACGTAAAAGATGGATTAAAAGCCTTTGAGAGAGGTAAAGGAACGCCTAAACAGCCAGAAGACAAAGAAGATTTTCAAAAATTCAAGAATGGAAAACCATTCTTTGCAAAAGAGCAAGTTAATAGTAGTTACAGAAAGTTCTTATCAGGCTCAGATTTACAAAGGTACAAAATAAATTGGTCAGGACAGTTTTTATCATATGGAAAACATTTAGCAGCACCAAGAAATGCTTCAATTTTTGAAGGTATCCGAATTTTAATTGCTCGTATTCCAGTTAAATCCAGATATACCTTTAGAGCCACGTTGACAGAAGATAATTTTGTTCATGAACAAAGTATAGAAGTAATTACAGATTTGATTGGGAATCCAAAGTTTTTAATAGGAGTTTTAAACTCTAAGGTAGTTTCTTACTATGCTATTCATAGGTTTGATTTTTTACAACGTAGCACATTCCCTCAAATGCGTTTAACTCAAATTAAGGACTTCCCAATTCCAGATGCCACTGATTCCCAGCAAGAAGAAGTAGCACAGCTTGTTGAACAACTGATGGAAGAAATGAAAAAAGATTCTCCCGACACTGAAAAAGTCAATCAGCTTAATCAGGAAATTGATGAACTTGTCATGGATTTGTTTGAACTAACTGAAGAAGAGAAACAGACCGTTAGAGAATTTGAAGTATAGAAAGTAGGTATAAATGGCAAAAAGTTTGCAAAGTCAATTCAGAGATATTGAGAGAAATTTAGTCAGAGAAACGAATAAAATGGTGAAGAGAGCTAATAAGAAGATAAAGCCTGTTATCCTTCCAACACAACTAGATTCCTCTAAAACAGCACTAAACTTTAACGAATATCATCAAGATAATAGTACTCATGTTTCTGTTAATGGAGATTTGATAAACTCACAGATTGGTGGACAAAATAATTTGTTAAATATTACCTATACTGATATGGAAATTGAGAGAGTATTTGAGAGTATTTGAGAATATCAGAGAGTACTCTAGGACATTAGATGAAGAAGAACAGACAGAATTAGTGACAATTTTAAATGAGGTACAAGAAGCCGGAAAAGTTAATAACCATCAAACTTTCTTTGAAAAGCACCCGATACTTGCAATGGCTCTTAGTGCTAGTGTAAGCTGGGGAGTTGATAATGGAATTGATAGATTAGTTAGTGTCATTTCAAATACATTTAAGTGAAAGTGAGATTTACTTGACTTAGAAAGAATCTTGAAAAAGATAATCACTTGTTCTTTAATACAACTTTCACTCGAAATATTTTGATAAGCTGATCTACCTTTTAAAATGTTAGATTTATTATTAGTAGATTCGTTATATAAAATATTTTTTATAATTCATTAAAGATGACGAAGTTCTTATTGCAAACGATTTCAGTTTTCGGTATAATAGTATATAATGATTGTTGGAGAAAGTTTCATGAAAAGATACAAGAATTATATTTTTGACTTTTATGGTACCTTGGTAGATATTATAACGGATGAAAACAAGTTGGAATTGTGGGAAAAGTTAGCTGAGATTTACCATTCTTTTGGCTGTACCTATGGTGCACGTCAGTTAAGAAGTTCCTTTCAAGAAAAGGCCAGTGAGGCCGAGCTAGATTTGATTCGGATTAGTCCCTATGAAAACGTTGAAATTGACCTTGAGAAAGTCTTTATTCAATTACTAACGGATGAAAAATACCGCCGTCCAACTAAGAATGAACCAGCAGATTTAAAAACCTTTGGTCAAGTGGTGGCTTCCATATTTAGAGTCCTGTCACGTGAGAAATTGACGACTTATGCCAATACCTTGTCAACACTTGCTTATCTAAAGGATAAGGGGAATCGTCTCTATTTATTGTCCAATGCTCAACGTGTTTTTACGCAGGCTGAAATTGAAATAACAGGTTGTGCTGAATATATTGAAAGTATTTACATTTCCTCTGATTATCGAATCAAAAAACCTGAACCAGAATTTTTACAAGGTGTTTTGAATGAAAATCAGTTAGATCCTACTGAGACGGTTCTTATCGGAAATGATTTGACTACAGATATTGCAATCGCGCAAGAGCTAGGTATAGATGCTATACTTTTGAACACTTTCCCGTATTCTCCAGAGGAGATTCAAGCTTATCGAGATTTAGGATGGAAGTTTGAAGTAATTGAGGATATTTCAGAGCTAGTCTCACTTCAAGGATAAGCGTTATAGTTACTTCTGTCAACTAATATTTATGTACATTTTATTATGTAAATACTATCAAACTACTTTCATACGATGAGAGTAGTTTTTGTCTTTTCCAGTCATTTTCTGATATACTGGTTAGGTATAAAAATTAGAAAGGTTCTGTTTTGGGTCATTCCCAAACAGTAGTCAGATAGTCTGGCTAGAGGTATTAGTTTCATGTCTCAAACCCATATTAACGTTATCGGAGCTGGCTTGGCTGGTTCTGAAGCTGCTTATCAGATTGCCAAGCGTGGCATTCCTGTCAAACTCTACGAGATGCGTGGTGTCAAACCAACGCCCCAGCACAAGACCGACAAGTTTGCGGAGTTGGTTTGTTCTAACTCTTTCCGTGGTGATAGTTTGACCAACGCTGTCGGTCTTCTCAAGGAAGAAATGCGTCGCTTGGATTCCATTATCATGCGGGCTGGTGAGGCTCACCGTGTGCCTGCTGGCGGTGCTATGGCCATGGACCGTGAGAATTTCTCCCAAGCGGTCACAGATGAGATTCACAATCATCCACTGATTGAGGTCATTCGCGGTGAGATTACAGAAATCCCTGAAGATGCTATTACAGTTATTGCGACGGGGCCTTTGACATCTGACGCCTTGGCGGAGAAGATTCACGCACTGAATGGTGGCGACGGTTTTTACTTCTACGATGCGGCAGCACCGATTGTGGATAGTTCGACCATTAACATGGACTTGGTCTATCTCAAGTCCCGTTATGATAAGGGAGAGGCTGCCTATCTCAATGCTCCCATGAACAAGGAGCAATTCACCGCTTTCTATGAAGCCTTGATTTCAGCTGAAGAGGCACCGCTTAATTCCTTTGAAAAAGAAAAATACTTTGAAGGCTGTATGCCCATTGAAGTCATGGCCAAACGTGGTATCAAAACCATGCTCTATGGCCCAATGAAGCCAGTTGGTCTGGAATATCCAGAAGATTACAAGGGACCTCGTGACGGTGAATACAAGACACCTTACGCTGTGGTCCAACTCCGTCAGGACAACGCAGCAGGTAGCCTCTACAATATCGTAGGCTTCCAAACCCATCTCAAGTGGGGTGAGCAGAAGCGGGTCTTCCAGATGATTCCAGGACTCGAAAATGCAGAATTTGTCCGCTACGGTGTTATGCACCGTAATTCCTACATGGATTCGCCAAACTTATTGGAACAGACCTTTGCGACCAAGAAAAATCCAAATCTGTTCTTTGCAGGTCAAATGACAGGTGTAGAAGGCTATGTTGAGTCTGCTGCCTCTGGCTTAGTGGCCGGTATCAATGCTGTACGCCGTTTCCGTGGCGAAGAACCAGTTATCTTCCCACAGACCACTGCCATCGGTGCTCTGCCATTCTACATCACCCACACGGAAAGCAAGCACTTCCAGCCTATGAATGTTAACTTTGGTATCATCAAGGAGCTGGACGGACCGCGTATCCGCGATAAGAAAGAGCGTTATGAGGCAATAGCAGAGCGTTCCCTCAAGGACTTGGAAGAGTTTTTGTCTTACTAAGATAATCAGCTATCTCCAGACACCTTCGGGTGTCTTTTGTGTTATACTGGGGTTAGAAACCCGAAGGAGAAACACGATGAATCACGATACTTGGAAGGGGATTATCTTGCAGAAGCAGGGCTTATTAGCCCCCCAGTCTGTCCAGCAGATTTGCCAAAATCTCAATGGCTTACAGGCTCAGTTTCAACCCTATGTTCATGTCGGATTTCGTAACCGAATGACAGCGGAGGATTTTCACGAGGGTAGCTGGCAGGAGGAGCTGACACGCCAGTGGTCCATTCGGCGAACGGTTCATGCCTATCTCAAGTCGGAAATCCCCCTCTATATCCACGAGGGACGGATGGCTAGTACCGACTATCTTCAAACCGTCGGCCGCGATGATTTTTCACCTCAAACTAAGCAGAAGTATCATCGGCTCATCCTAGAAGCCTTGGAACAAGCCCCTATGACCCGAGAGGAGCTGAAAATCCTCTGTCGTGCGGAAAAGATGACGCAGGAAGAGGAGAAGCAGGTTTTCAACGCTTGGGGAGGCCTTTTTCGCTACATGGTCGAGCGTGGGGAAGTCTATCAGGAGTACGGTGCCAAACGTTTTCATCGCCTGACAGACTTTCAGCCACTTTCACGGGAAAAAGCAGAGCTGGAAATCGCACGGCGGTATTTTTCAGGTTTTGGTCCTGTCAGCTTAGCGGATGCCCGTTACTACTTCAAGGAAAATAAATCTATGGTCCTAAATTGGATGAAACAATTGGATTTGAAAACTATAGAAGTAGCAGGGGAAGAACGCTTCTATCTAGGAAAATTAGAAGAAGCAGAAGTACCAGACTGCCTCTTCATTGCAGGTTTTGACCAACTTTTGCTAGGTTACGAAAAGAAAGCCAATCCCTTCTTTGATCCCAAGCATATTCGGCAGATTTATACGCTGACAGGCATTATCAAACCAGTTGTTTTCTACAAGGAACGACTGGTTGCGACCTGGCGACGTGATAAGGACAGGATTGAATTGGCTATATTTGAAAATTTGACCAGTCTTGAACTGAAAGAACTGGAACGTTACCGTCGAGTCTACGAGGAACGCTTGAAAACTGAGCAAAAATTGTTCGGATAATCCGAAAAATGACGTAATATAACTAAATTTTCTGAATATTTCAGAAAATCTGTGGTATAATACTAAAAACACTGTTTAGAAAGAGATATCAATGAATAAGTCCTACTTTTATTTGGAAATGAAAACGCATGAATTGGAAGTGCCATTTACTACTAGAAAACGCCGAGTCCGTGTTTTATTGCCAAAAGGATATGAGGAAGATGTGGATAAAACCTACCCAGTTGTCTATTTTCATGACGGACAAAATGTCTTGTATAGTAAAGAAGCCTTTTCAGGACATTCCTGGAAGGTGATTCCAACTATCAAACGAAATCCTGATATTGAAAAAATGATTATTGTGGCCATTGACAATGATGGTTTGGAGCGCATGCATGAATATGCTGCTTGGAAGTATAGTGAGATGGGCATTCCTGGTATTCAGTTTGGTGGTAAGGGTACTTTATATGCCGAATTTGTTATGGATGTGGTCAAACCTTTTATTGACAATACCTATCGCACCAAGAGTGACAAGGCTCACACCGCCATGATTGGCTCATCACTTGGCGGTAATATCACTCAGTTTATGGGATTGGCCTATCAGGACCAAATTGGCTGTCTGGGAGTATTTTCATCAGCTAACTGGCTCCATCAAGAAGCCTTTGACCGCTATATTGAGCGTCAGACTTTGGATCAAGACCAACGGGTCTATATATACGTCGGAACAGAAGAAGCGGATGATACAGATAAAACCCTGATGGCAGGTAATATCAAACAGGCCTATATCAATTCCTCACTGACTTACTATCGTCAATTGATAGCTGGAGGCGTTGATTTGGACAATATCGCCTTGGAAGTTGTTTCTGGTGCCGTCCATAATGAGGAAGCTTGGGCAGCTTATTTGCCAGATTGCTTGCGCTTTTTAAGCGAAAAGTGGTAATGTAAAGAATTAGTTAGGAGAATGAATATGCATGTAGAATTTTTAAGTCATTGGTCAGGTAATCTTGGTCGAGAAATGAATGTGAACAGATATGGTCACGCGGGTATTCCAGTAGTTGTTTTTGCCTCTTCAGGCGGTTCGTACAATGAATACGCAGATTTTGGAATGATTGAAGCTTGTCGTGGCTCTATCGAGGCTGGTCATGTTCAATTTTTCACCCTAACCAGTCACGATAAGGAAAGTTGGTTGGCGGACTGGAAGTCTATTCATGATAAAGCTGAAGCTCACCGTGCCTATGAGCGTTATGTGATTGAAGAAGCGATTCCATTTATTAAACATAAAACTGGCTGGTTTGATGGTATGATGACAACTGGTTGCTCAATGGGGGCCTACCACGCGCTGAATTTCTTCCTCCAGCATCCAGATGTATTTACCAAAGTCATCGCGCTTTCAGGTATCTATGATGCTCGTTTCTTCAACAACAACCATGATTATGGTCATGATGATGCAGTTTATCAAAATTCACCAGCAGACTATATCTGGAACCAAAATGATGGTTGGTTTATCGACAAATACCGCCAAGCAGATATCATCGTCTGCACAGGATTGGGTGACTGGGAACAAGATGGTTTAGACTCTTTCTACAATCTGAAACGTGCATTTGAAGAGAAGAATATCCCAGCTTGGTTTGACACTTGGGGCACAGATGTGGCTCACGATTGGGTATGGTGGAGAAAGCAAATGCCATTCTTCCTTCACTCCATCGGACTATAAAAATTAGAAAGGACTGCCTATGAATTATCTCGTTATTTCCCCTTTTTATCCAGAAAATTTCCAACCATTTACCATTGAATTGGCTAAAAAAGAAGGCGTTACGGTTCTAGGTATCGGGCAAGAACCCTACGACCAACTGCCTGAGGAGCTCCGCCATGCCCTTACAGAATACTTCCGTGTGGAAGATTTGGAAAATATTGATGAAGTCAAGCGTGCAGCTGCCTTCTTGATATACAAGCACGGCCCTATTGACCGTGTGGAATCCCACAATGAGCATTGGCTTGAAAATGATGCGGCTCTCCGTGAACAATTTAATATCTTTGGAGCTAAGCCAAAACACCTGAAAAAGACTAAATTTAAGTCTGAGATGAAAAAATATTTCAAAAAAGCAGGTGTTCCAGTCGTTCCTGGTGTTGTTGTCAAAACAGAACGTGATTTTGGTAGAGCCTTGAAGAATGTTGGTTTCCCCATGATTGCTAAGCCAGATAATGGTGTTGGTGCATCTGGTACCTTCAAAATCGAGAATAAAGAAGATTTTGATCGATTTATTGAAAACTGGGATAGAACCACTGTCTATTTCTTTGAAAAATTCGTCAATTCAAGTATTATCACTACTTATGATGGTTTGTTAGACCATGACGGCAATGTTATTTTTGAAACAGGCTTGACCTATACTCACACACCGTTTGAGTTGATGCAAACCAAGAAGGACAATGCCTACTTTATCGAGAAAGAGCTGGATCCTAAGTTGGTGGAATATGGCAGAGCTATTATCAAGGCATTTGGTATGAGAGAACGTTTCTTCCATATTGAATTTTTCAAGGAAGGGGATGACTACATCGCCATTGAGTACAATAACCGTATGGCTGGTGGATTTACCGTAGAAGCCTATAACTACGCACATTCCATTGATTTGTTTAAGGATTATGCCAATGTCGTAACAGGTGGTACAGTAGAAGAACGTCGTTTTGAACCTCAATACTGCTTGGTAGCCACACGTCGTGATACAACAGACTATGTTCACTCAGCAGATGATATTCATCAGAGATTTGCTGATAAGATTAAGACAGTTAAACGAATGCCAGATGCTTTTGCAGAACTACAAGGAAATGATGCCTACCTCCTTGTGACAGAGAGCAAGGAAGAGTTGGATGACATGATTGCCTATATTGGTCTAACAAAATAAAACTAACTGTAAGACGCCAGAAATGGTGTCTTTTCATTTTCTTACAAAGCTGTAAGTTATCATATCAGAACTGTAAGGGAGCGAGGTAGTAATATTTTCTATAATAGACTCATAAGAAAACGAAAGAAGGGAATCATATGTCATTCAAATTTTTACAAGCAAAACACATTTTTGGTAAAACACAAGAAAGTAAACGACAAGAAAAACAGGAAAAACAAGCTGAATTACTATTCGAATTAGAACACGAACTCTTTCAACGTAACTGGATGTACTAGGAGGTTTAAGTGGTGAAATCGTACAATGCATATCAACTGAAACTCGCTATGGCTGGCATAATGGTTTTGGATCATCTGAAAATCATACCAGATTTTATCCCAGACCAACTTAGTATGGTCTTTCACATGGTCACTCGATGCGTCGCAGTCTTCTTTGCCTACATGTTGGTTGAAGGCTATCTTCATACGAGAAATGTCAAAAACTATCTTTTGCGACTATATGGTGCAGCAGGGCTGATGGCCACTGGAAATGTTTTGATAAACAGTCTTTACCAATCAAAAGATATTTACATCGGTAACAATATCTTTTTGACATTAGCTGTTGGTCTAACCATGTTGGTTTGTCTTAGAAATTTTGCTGAACACACTAGAAAGCAACAAATCCTTCAAGTCCTATCGGTTGGACTGTTGACCATCTTAGGTGCCTTTTTAACAGAAGGTGGCTATGTGGTCTTGCCCTTCATCCTCATCACCTATTTAGGTCGTAAGTCACTATTCAAACGCAACTTGTTCTACGGGTTATTTGCCCTATTCTTGCTATTTTTGTCCTATCAGCCTTATGAAAGTATTGAAATGACTGTCCAGATGATGCTCTACAATGCTGACTGGTTATTTATCTTGGTCTTGCCAATTCTAAGTCATTATAATGGACAAGCAGGGCCCCGGACAGCATTTTCACGCTATTTCTTTTACATTTTCTATCCGCTACACTTGTGGCTACTGGCAACCATTGCCTATTTTCTATAATCTTACAATCTTGTAAGTTTTAACGTCAGAACTGTAAGAGAATAGGTTGACTAAATCATCTATAATAAACTCATAAGAAACAGAAAGAAGGAAATCTCATGTCATTCAAATTTTTACAAGCAAAGAGAATAGAAGAAAAGGTATTCTCAGAAAAAGAGAAGATTGAACTCATGGAACAAGCTACATTCTTGGAAGAGCTAGACCATGATTTGCAAAGTATGCGATTTATGGCATACTAGAAGGAGGAAACGATGAGAAAGAAGATATTTGGCTTGCTGGCTTTGGGCAGTATAATGTTAGCTGCTTGTTCTTCCTCTTCAGCAGGCCTTAGCTTTGATGAGGGCTATCAAACTTTCCATTACAAGGGAAAAGACTATGCCGTTAGCAAACAGGAAGTTGCCGAAGATAGTATTCAAGGAACAGAAGTTAAGTTTATGGAATGGCCCGTTGTCAAAGAAGAGGGTTCAGTGAAAAAGACAGTGTCCTTGAATAATCTCTATGTAACATCCAGCAATGACTGGGCCATCGGTGTCCAGGATGGTTATTATAAGGTGGATTTAGAAGATAATATTGCTGAGTCAGACCGAATCGACTATCAAGCATTACTTGATGAAGTTGATTTATCCAAAGAAAACAATTAGGAGTTTGTATGTTATTAGAAATCAATCATTTAGAAAAAGTTTACCGTACGCGCTTTTCAAAAGAGGAAACTCGTGCCTTGCAAGATGTGGATTTTAAGGTAGAAGAGGGCGAGTTTATCGCTATCATGGGGGAAAGTGGTTCAGGTAAGACGACTTTGCTCAATATTCTAGCAACCTTGGACAAGCCAACTCGTGGCTCTGTTCTTTTGAACAATCAAGATATTACCAAAATCAAGGAGAGCGAGCTGGCCGATTTTCGCTTGCGTAATCTTGGCTTTGTCTTCCAAGATTTTAATCTCTTGGACACCCTGTCCATCCAAGACAATATCTTTTTACCTCTGGTATTGGCACGTACCAGCCATGAGGAAATGGAAAAACGTTTGAAAGCTTTAGCTCCAAAATTACGCATTCAAGATTTGCTGAAAAAACGTCCTTTTGAACTATCTGGTGGACAAAAGCAGCGCGTGGCCATTGCCCGTAGTTTGATTACCCAGCCGCAGATTGTCCTAGCAGATGAACCGACAGCTGCCCTTGACTATCGCAATTCGGAAGACTTGCTGAATTTGTTTGAAGACATCAACTTAGACGGGCAAACCATTCTCATGGTGACTCACTCAGCCAACGCAGCTAGTCATGCTAAGCGAGTACTCTTTATCAAGGACGGGCGGATTTTCCACCAATTGTACAAGGCAGGTAAGAGCAATCAAGACTTTGCCAAGGAAATTTCGCTCAATATGTCTGCACTTTTAGGGGGTGAGTAGATGTTTTACCTCAAACTTGCTGGGCAAAATATCCGAAAATCCATGGGTGTTTTTGCTCCCTTTGTTTTAGCTAGTCTTGTGCTATTTACTCTGATTTGTTCCATGTTCTTGCTCATGCTGAGTCCAGTTATGAAGACCATGGGCTCTGGTGCCGTTTCTATCGGTCTTGGTGTTGTTGTTCTGACCATTTTCTCGGTCATTATGGAGATTTATAGCTTTAATTTCCTGATGAAACAACGGGCGAGAGAATTTGGTCTCTATAACATGCTGGGGATGAACAAGAAAAAAGTAGCCTTGATAGCCAGCCTAGAATTGATGATGATATTCTTACTGGTTATGGTTCTTGGTTCTTTCTTAGCTGGTGTGTTTGCAAATGTTCTCTACTTGATTTTTGTCAATATAACACATTATAGTGATTTGCATTTTGGAATAGACCCTCTGGCCTTTGTCATGACCGCCTTTCTCTTTGCTGGTATCTTCTTTCTCTTGGAATTGCTAGCCATTCGGACCATTGGTAAGACCAGTCCACTGATTTTGTTCCGTGCCAGCGAGAAGGGGGAGAAGGAGCCAAAAGGCAATGTTCTTCTAGCTGCTCTTGGTGTAGTGGGACTGGGTATTGGATACTACCTATCACTTTCATCTAAAGCAGAAGGTGTAGCTCTTATCTTTCGGTTCTTTATCGCTGTGCTCTTTGTTATTGCGGGTACCTATCTGTTCTACATCAGTTTTATGACTTGGTATTTGAAGGCTCGTCGGAAAAACAAACGGTATTTCTATACGCCAGAGCATTTCATTACCACGTCGCAGATGATTTTCCGTATGAAACAGCATGCAACTGGTTTGGCAAATATTACCCTCTTAGCAGTCATGGCCTTTGTGACCATTGCAACAACGACTTCACTTTATACTGGCATGTCAAGCATGACAAGTGGTCTTTATCCAAAGGAAACATTTATTACCTACAAAGTTGCGGATAGAAGTCAGGGTGAAAGTGCCTATCAGCAATCGGTGCTCAGCCATTTTCCAGAAAAAGCGGAAGATAGTCTGTCCTACCTGACCTACCAAGCTGGTCTGGTCTATGACGGTGGGAAGGAGATTGTCATTAGTCCAGAGACTATTGCCAATCCAAACTTTAGCAAAATAGCCTTTACCTACTTCGTCACCCAAGATGATTTCCGGAAGTTGGGCAATGACCTGCCAGAGCTGGCTGCCAATCAAGTTGCCTTTATCCGTCCAAGTGAAATGCCGTTGCTAGAGAAAGTCACTTTGGGAGATAGTACTTTCGAGAATGTAGTAAATCTTGATACAGCTATTTTCCCTGATATTACTAATACGCTAATTGCCGCCGTCATGGTAGTCAGTGATGACACTGTATTGAATACTGTTCGTGAGTATTATGAGTCCAATAATCCGCAAGGCTATCAAGTCAGTCTGGACTACCGTGTCTTTACCGATTTGACGGATGAAGAGGTACTCTCTCTTGGAGAGCAATCTGGTGAAATATATGAAATTCTCGATGAAAATGGAGAATATCTTGGAAATGTTATGCAACGTACGGATTTCAACAATTCACTGATGGGCTTTACAGGCGGTTTCCTCTTTACAGGCTTCTTGTTGGGCATTAGTTTCCTACTGGGTGCAGCCTTGATTATCTACTACAAGCAGTACTCAGAAGGGCATGAGGACAAGAAATCCTACAAGATTTTACAAGAAGTGGGCATGAGTGCAGCAGCTGTCAAAAAGACCATCAACTCTCAAACACTTTTGGTCTTCTTTATGCCTTTGGTCATGGCAACTGTGCATTTTGTGGTATCCTTGGTCATGCTGAAGCAAATGCTACTGACCTTTGGGGTTACCTCATCTCTTATGATTTATACGGTCAGCGGAATTACTTTGCTTGCAGTTGCTCTGATTTACTTCGTCATTTACAAGTGGACTAGTCGCACCTATTATCGCATTATTGAACGGTAGAAGAAGTCTCGCTTATGCGGGATTTCTTGCTTTTTCAGGGAAGTGGTGTTACAATGGTAATACCAAATGAATACTAGAAAAGGTGAGAAAATGGCAGCTATTACATTGAAAGTTTCTGAGCAGGACAAGCTTTTTATGCAGGCTATGGCAAAGTTTGAAGGTGTCAGTTTGTCAGAACTCATTCGGACTAAAACCCTTGAAGCCCTTGAAGACGAATACGATGCGCGTGTGGCAGACCTTGCTTGGGCAGAATACCAAGAAGACTTGGCGAATGGCATTGAACCGATAACATTAGAACAAATGGCTGAGGAGTTGGGCATTGAGTTATAAGGTTATTTTGTCTGCTAAGGCTCAAAAGCAAATTCGAAAGATGGATAAAACGGCTGCAAGTTTGATTTTGCGGTATCTTTACAAGCATATTGACGGGTGCGACAATCCCAGACAATACGGAAAAGCCTTAACTGCCAATCGTTCAGGCCAATGGCGCTATCGTATCGGCAATTACAGGGTGATCGTCAGTATTGAAATCGACAAATTGATTTTGACAAGTCTAAAAATGAGAAATGGAAGTATATAGAAAGCCAAGACCTGTTTCCTGGCTTTTGCAGAATGAAGATGATGAAAAAAGAGAAGATTTATATTGTTGAAGATGATGAGATGATTGTCCAACTCTTGAAGCAGCATTTGGGAAAATCTTATCAGGTAGAAAGTGTGCAGAATTTCCGTGCTGTCAGTCAGGAAGTGGCAGAAATCAAACCAGACTTGGTGCTGATGGACATAAGCCTACCCTATTACAACGGTTTTTATTGGACGACAGAAATCCGTAAAACCATGACCATGCCCATTATCTTTATCTCCTCTAGCGATGATGAGATGAATGCGGTCATGGCTATGAACATGGGTGGCGATGATTTTGTATCCAAACCGTTTTCACTGGGAATTTTGGATGCCAAAATCGGTGCCTTCTTGCGTAGGGTCAATCAATTCAGCAAATCAACTGATTTGTCTATCGACCAATTCCAGCTTAGTTTAGACGGGCGATTTTCAAACGAATCGGAACAGGTTCAATTGTCACCTACGGAAACCAAGATTTTGTCCGCCTTGCTAGAAAGACAAGGGCAGATTGTTAGCAAGGAGGAACTCTTGGAAAAACTCTGGGAAAATGAAGAATTTATCGACCAGAATACACTCAATGTCAACATGACCAGATTGCGTAAGAAGGTGAGCGAGGTCGGTTTTGAACGTATTCATACGGTTCGTGGCGTGGGGTACCTGGTCAAATGATAGCAAAATTTATCCGAGAATACCGTAGTTTTTACATCTCCTACATTGTTCTGGCTACTAGTTTTATCTTGCTTTTCTTTCTCTATCAACTGCCCACCGAATTCTTGCAAAACGCTCTGCTATTGTCCCTAACCTTCTTAATCCTTCTGACTGCAGGGCTTTTCTGGAAGTTTCGCAACCGCATGAGAGCCTTGGAAGACTATGTCCATGAAGAAGCACTACCCCTGCTTAATAAGCCTGTGGACCTTGCCTATCTCAACTTGATTGAAGCGGAGAAGGAGGCGACGCGGGAGCAGCTTTTGGTCTATAAGTCACGAGAAGAAGACCTGCAAGCTATGGTTAAAATGTGGTCTCACCAAATGAAAGTGCCTCTGGCTGCCCTGTCTTTGATGAGCCAGACTGACAATCTCAACCAGCAGGATGTCGATCACCAGCTCTTACGCTTGGATAATTACATGGCAAATCTCCTCAACTACCTCAAACTGACCAACCATGCCAGCGATTTTCGCTTTGAGCAGGTGGAAGTGAGAGAAGTAGTGGTAGATTTGGTCAAAAAATACCGCAATCAGTTCTTGCAAAAGGACATTTCAGTGACCATCAATGGAAATTGGCTACTGAAAACCGACAGAAAGTGGCTTAGTTTTGCCCTGTCGCAAGTCTTAGACAATGCCCTGAAATATAACAAAACAGGTGGTTCAGTGACCATTGCCTTGGACAAGGGAATCACGATTTCTGATACAGGATTAGGCATTTTACCAGAGGATATTCCGCGCCTTTTTGACGAAGGTTTTACGGGCTATAATGGACGTGAACACCAGAAAGCCACTGGTTTTGGCCTCTATCTCACCAAGCGCGTCTTGCACCAGCTAGAATTAGATATTGATGTGGACAGTCAGGTTGAAGTTGGGACAAATGTGCGGATATTTAAATCAGATTAAGAGTTTGCAACCGCCTCCAAAAGTGCTATACTAAGGATAGTATTTCATTGGAGGTTTTTTATGTCTCATCATGTTTTGCAAAATGGATCCGACATTCGCGGGATTGCCATTGCTACTGACGAATATGCTGTTAAATTGACGCCCCAAGCAACCAAGGAAATTGTTAGAGGGTTGATTCATTGGCTGACCCAAAATCAGGAATTGTCCACTCTCTATAAAGAAGGAAAATTGACCATTGGTATTGGTCGTGATAGCCGTCTGAGCGGTCCAGATTTGGCAGATGCTTTTATCGAAGAAGCTGTTGGTCTGGGGGTTCAGGTGATTGACTTTGGTATGGCCACAACGCCAGCTCTCTTCATGAGCACCCAGTATCCGCAGTTTGCCTGCCACGCAGGGGTGATGATTACTGCCAGCCATCTGCCTTATTATTTTAATGGTCTCAAGATTTTTTCGCAAAATGGCGGAGCGGAACACGAGGATATTGACTATATCTTGTCGCATACAGAGGCATTCCCAGCCTTAAGTCTGGGAAGTCTGACCCATGCGGATCTGATTACGCCTTATGCCCAAGATTTGGTTGATAAAATTCGTACAGCCTGCGATGGTCAAGACAAGCCATTGACCGGACTCAATATCATCATCGATGCTGGAAATGGTGCAGGCGGTTTCTTTGCGGAAAAAGTTTTGGCCGAGCTGGGAGCTGATACAACGGGTTCACAGTTTTTAGAACCGAACGGCACCTTCCCTAATCATGTCCCAAATCCCGACAACAAAGAGGCCATGGAAAGTATTCGTCAAGCAGTACTTAAACAAGGTGCCGACTTAGGCATTATATTTGATACAGATGTGGACCGCGCTGCCTTGGTTACCAAGTCAGGACAAATTCTCAACCGTAACAATCTAATTGCTGTCTTGGCTCAAATTACCTTGTCCGAGCATCCGGGTACGAGTATTGTGACCAATTCCCCAACCTCAGAACACCTAAAAGATTTTATCGAAAGTCTGGGTGGCAAGCAAATTCGCTATATTTCAGGTTATCGTAATGTGATCAATCGCGCCATTGCTGCCAACCAAGCTGGTGTAGATTGTCAATTGGCTATCGAGACGTCAGGTCATGCAGCCTTTAAGGAAAATTATTTCTTGGATGATGGTACCTATGTGGCTGCCAAAATTCTCATGCTTCTGCCTCAGTTGCAAAAGGACGGCAAGTCCCTGGATGATTTGATTGCACAGCTGAAACAACCTTTAGAAACGCAGGAAGTGCGCTTTAAGTTGGAGGTTGAAGATTATCGCGCGCTAGGTGAGCAAGTCATTGCCGACTTGCAAGCGACATCCATTGCCGGTTTTATTTTCAATCCAGAGAATGAAGAAGGAGTGCGCTTTGATGTAACAGACCCTTATGGAGACGGCTGGTTCCTTCTCCGCATGAGTCTCCACGAACCGCTCCTGGTCCTTCAAATTGAAAACGACCAATCAGGTTATATGCCGAGCATTTTGAAACGTTTGTCTGAATTCTTGGACGGCTATCCAGCTGTTAATCAGACCAAATTAAAAGAATTAGCATAATTAGATGAAAGTCAGCCACTTGGTTGGCTTTTTGGTGTTTTTCTGGCTAGTTTTAAGCAGTTTTGAAAACATTTACAAGATTTTTTCTTAAATTTTCACACAAAATGCTTGACTTATCAATAATTAGTGATAAAATAGACTTACAGAAAGAAAGTGAGGTACTTAACATGACACTCGTTTCAAATCCTACTCAATTAATTAACGCTTTGGACAATAATGAAAAAGAAATTGTTATCACACGTACCATGACTTTTGCAAGTTCCATCTATCTTCCAGCTGGTATCGACATCAAAGGTCAAGCACAAGAAAATGGCGTTCTGCCAACTGTATTCTTTTCACATTCTGATGGTTTTATCTTGAAAGGTGATGCTAAGATTTCTGATTTAACAATCTCAGCTCTTCAAGATAAGAAAGCTATTTCACTTGTGCCACAACAAGTTCGTGACAACTTTGGTCAGATTTCACTTGAAAACTTGATCGTGGACGGTCAAATTTCAATGATTTTCCGTGCACCAACCATGACTGCACATGTCGACACACACAACGTCTTGGTTCGCAAAGCAGATACGCGCACCTACCTTGAGCAACCACAAAAATATGGCGTAAACGTCCTGCAAGGTGCTTATACCCTTTACAATTTTAACCCCGATGCTAACAGTAAGATTACAGCAGCTATCAGTGAATTGAACATCGGTCAAGACGGTCAACCTGTCATCGGATCTGGTGTCTTTATTTCAGGTTTCAATGATGCTGGTGGTCAAGTTGCGATGGATAAAATGGTCTTGGGTTCAGTTTATTCTACTGGTCTCCTTCCTCAAGGTGCGGCAGATTTCATCACCGGTGGTGTCTTTGTTGTCTATGGTGCCCATGTTCACGAATTGTATCAGCTCGGTAAAACCGTTACTTACGGCGTCAATGACATGGTCTTGGATGCTTGGGGAACTGTTGATAAATGGGTCGTAGAAGATGAAGTGATTTCCTACGGTCAATCTGGTGTTGGTTTCGTAAACTTCGGTAAAGTCAATGATTTCCAAGCGAAAAAAGCCATTTCTACCTACGGTGTCGGAGCTCGCGCCTACAATCAATACGATGGTACCTTGAAAGTCGGTCATTTTGCTGAAATCAATACCTACAATGACGGTGCTGTTGGTATTCAAATTTCCAAAGAAGTCGGTGAACTGCATATTGAAGGCGATATTACAACCCACGGTGGTGTTGGCCAATCTCTTGTAAAAGGTGTCAACGTGGATCTTCCAGCCCATGCCTTTTCTATCAAAGATGGCGGTTACCTTCATAAACTTCATGTCAAAGGCTCTATCCTTAGCCACGGTGATAATGTTACAACTGTCACTATGGAAGAAGGCGGTCGTTTAGACCAAGTCGCAGTGGATGGTAAAGTCGCTGCACTGGGCAACAATAGCAAAGCCTTCAGCGATGAAACTGTTGAAAAACGATTTTAAGAATGAAGCTAAACGAGACTAGGATTTCTTGGTCTCGTTTTTAGTAGTAAATTCCGATTAGAAAATTGGCATAGAAAAATGAGATTGGAAGTACAACCTCATTTTTTTCTTCTGAAAGCAAGTTGTTGCAAGAGCGAGATAATTGGTCCAGTGAAGAGCATGGCAATAATTGTTCCTTCGCGAATTCCTAGAAATGGATTACCAAAGAGGAAAGAGAGAAGAAGCGCTGTTACAACCATTCCAATATCACAGGCCAATTTGACGCTAGAAAATGGTTTATTGGTCACTTGGGCAATTGTTTTGGGCAACCCTTCGCCCGGCATGACAATCGTATCCGCATTGACCTCAACAATGACACCGATTGCCAAGATAAAGACAGAGATAATCAAGACAATCAACTGGACTGGATAAGATTTACTGGACAAGATTGGAGCGAGCAGACCGTAGAAAAAGTTAATAAACAAGCCAAACAAGGTTCCGGGTATTAACTGAATGAGGTAAGGAATTGCCTCGCTCATCTTCTTTGGACTAGCCAAGACGAGCTGAATAACAACTAGCAGGGCTAAGAAGAGCGCCGTGTTCAGACCGATGGATGAACCCATAGATTCTGAGACGACGTTGGGCACAGCAGCAATTGGCGACGTGCCGAGCAGGGATATTTTTGACATGGCAACAGCAATGGCCATGATTGTGATTCCAATAACAAATTTTACGATTTTCATAATTATATTTTAATACAATATCGACAAAAATCAAGCATTAACTCACTAATTAGTAGATTTGTTATTGACTTTTGCATAAAACAAATTATGTAAATCATAGTTTGTCCAATGCATTTTTTTGCTCATCATTGACAATATGGGTATACAAATCAGTAACTTGCGTATTGGCATGCCCCAGTTGATGGCTGACCAAGACCTGCGACTTGGTTGCATCATAGAGTCTGGTCGCAAGTGTGTGGCGGAGTTTGTGGGGCGTTACACGAATTTTGAAATCAGCCGAATACTTGGCAACCATTTTTTCAATAGAAGAGGCATCCATGCGATTGGGTATCCCACGATATTCGGAAAGAAAGAATGCGACGTCAGTCTTTTCTGCCTTGTAGCGTTGCTGCCGGATGGTCATATAGGCTTCCAGATAGGGCTTGGCAAAGCCAGCAATATTAACAGAATCCCGTTTACCACCTTTTCGAGTGACTTCGATAATCATCAATTTCAGATTAACATCCTTGAGGTCCAAATTGACGGCCTCAGACAGACGGACGCCAGAGGCCAAGAGCAGGGCAAGAATGGCTAAATCACGCTCCTTATTTTTTCGGAAAGAAGATTTTGCACGGTTGGAGAGTTTATTTTCGTATTCTGTGTCCACGTATTCCAGAAATTCCATGGTCTCGTCGCCCAAAAAGAGTTTCTGCTTGATATTTTCCGCCCGGGCAGCCAAGGTTTCTTTTTTCTTCTTGGTCGACACCTTTTTCATGACATTACGGTAGAAGTAGGGCTCACCCTGATCATTTTCCACTTCTTCGGTTAAATACTTGAAGAGACTAGAAAGTGCCGACAGAGTGCGGTTAATGGTGGTCTGCGACACACCATTCTGCGTGGTATTGGCGTTCAGCAAGGGGCGCTCCCGCAGATAAAGAATGAAGGCTTCCATATCTTTTTTGGTCAAATGTTCCAGAATATCCAACGGAATGTCAGCAATCCGTTCCACAGATACCAAATCTGAATCCTGTAACCACTCAAAAAAACGACGATATTCTTTGAGGTATTCATAAAGGGTTGTAAAACTATAGGGAACCGCCAACTTGGATTGGTAATAATCCAAGACATACCAAGGCATGATTTCTTTCAATTCCTCAATTTTTTCCAATAATAATTCACGACGCATGATGATTTCTCCGAGATATTTTATTTAAAATTAAGGATTGTATTTTGGAAGAATTCACAGCCTTCGCATTTATTTCGAAATTATAAAGTACATATTTTCGGCAAAAATTTTTTCTAGTTATCATACCAGTAGTATACCATAGTTTTATATAAGTTTCAAGAAAATTATAGTTTTTCGGAAAGATGTTATATAGATTGTCACCCTTATAACAAAAAAATTTTTTAGTGTACATTTTACCTCAAAAACCTGTATTTTACACGGTAAACTGACAATCGCCCATTTGTACATTTTTGCTCCTTTTCCTTGCATTTTACGTCTAAACTGGAAATTTTTCAAATGTACATTTTTCCCAATTTTTAAATCATAAAAACACGGCTCACCTTGATGCCGTGTATAACTTTATATAAACTTACTAAAAGGTACAAAATGCTCTCGTTTTCTTCGAAGGCCTTTGCAGATTATGCAAGGCTGTTTTGATCTTGTTTTGCATTTGATTCTATCTTGGATTGACATTTTATACCTGTGTTTATTATTTTCCTGACAAATCCACCAAACTCTAATTTTGCTATCAACTGTTAGGCTTTTGGGGTTTGGCATGAGGATATTGTTTAAGGCATCCCATTCGTTTTCTAGCTCAGGATGGTCTTTCAGAAAACTGTTAATTTTGCTGAATTCTTGAATTTCAGTGCAATTTGGACAGATATTTTCTAAATTTGGCTTCACCGAGCTCAGATAACGTTTTAAAACAACGTTTAATCGCTCTTCAAAATCATACTGGCAGGTATTACAATGCCATTGCATCATTCGTTTTTCTGTAACACTTGGGATGATTTGATTGGTCTTAAATTTGTTGTTTGAGTCCCACACTTTAGCCAATTCTGGATAAACATCCATTAAGGTATTATAGCCTTCTAACGGCTGTTCGTTGCTACAATATGGGCAACATAACTCTGTCTCTTTTCTAATTGGAATAGAGCATTGGTATTCACCTTGGCATTTTTTACATCTCCACCAATATTTCTGGGTTTCGATAAATGTCGTGGCTAACTGTACAGGTATTTGATTTCGGTCACTCCATTCTTCTAATAATGTCGGATAGTCTGAAAGAAAGTCGTTATTGAAAATTTCCTTTATCCAGTCACAGTTATTAGGGCAGGTTTGAAAGTTTTGATTTTCAATTGTCGTTCTAGAAACCATTTCTGAAGCACTACATTGAAAATCTATTTGGCAACAAGGACATCTCCAATTTAATAATCTTTTGTCATACTGCCAGTAGTCTTGTAATTCACCAGGATTATTTGAACTCCAAAAGTTAGCTAGATAAGGGTGTGTGACATTTAAGGAGTTAAAATCTTTTAGTAATTTGTAATCATTACAATATGGGCAAGAATGCTTATCTCTTTCATAGACACGGCAATAATAAACGCCCTTACAGGTTGAACAAGACCATTCAATTTCAAGGTCGGATAGTTTATCAACTTGGTAAACAGATATTGAGTTTTTATTTGACCATTCTTCTGCTAATTCAGGAGTAAGAAAAGTCAATGGTGCTACTTCTGTCTGTTTGTTAACCACATCTTTAAAAGTAGCATGACATGAATGACAATAAGAGCCAGAACGCATAATTCTTTTTAGCATTCCCTCTATAGGTAAATTATATTGATTGTTACACTTGTCACAACACCAATTTAATGGCACGGTGATATTATGGTTTAGTTTTAACTCCTCAAACGGAATTTCGTTTGTCTCATTGCAATATATTTTTGATAAGTTAGGATAAACCTCCTTGTAATAATAGCTACTTGAGAACTCATTACAATTCTTGTGATAGAGTTTTTTATCTTGATTTTGGAACAATCGAGAACTCATAGCATAATCACGCCAACTCCAGCGGCAGGTTGGACATGTGTAATTTAGTATCAATTTAGAAGCAAAAATTTCGCCTTGCAAACTTTCAAGTAATAGCTCTTTGTTTGCTCTAGAAAAATTTAGATAATTAACTATTTCAGGGAATACAGTTAAGATGCTGTTTTTATCTTTAACCAGAATTTTCCCCAATTGGCAGCACGGGCAAAAGTCTTTAGTTTTTTGACTTTGCAAATATGTCTGATACACACTTGCTTCCCAATTATGTTGACAATTAGGGCAAAGCCACCTAACTTGTTGCCGACTAGTTACTCTAGTTGTGGAGATATTCAAATAATTGTTGTAATCATAATCCCAAAAAACTAATAAGCTAGGCACATTTTTTATTACTTCAATCATATTATACTCCTAGTAATTTGTTCTATCATCTAGTAAACTTTTTATGCTGACTACTTTTTTGGCCATAGCAGGATTTTCTTCTTTACTTTTTACTTCCCCGCTAGAAAAGTCAATTATGCTGTCAGCAGTTAGAATATTTTCTTCAAGATAATCGGAAAAAATGATTCCTCCATCGTATTGCAGAAGCCCTTCTGCCTTTAATAATTCATTAGCTATTGCAGGGTAAACACTGGCTTGGATGAGGTCTCGAAGCGATTTATTTTCTTTTTGAAGCTCTTTTATATCACTTTTGATCTTCTCAATGGAGATTTTTTCTGAGTTTGAATTTTGAAACAATTTCCTTAACTCTTTAATCTGAGTTTTTAAACTTTCAACCTGATCTCTGTATGATAGGGCAGCTTCTGCAATCCTTTTGTAGTGTTGATTTAGCTCTATCAGAGCGGCTTTTATAGAGCTTGGAGTCCGATTAGTGCGCATGAAACTCTCGACATCTAAAGTCTTGTAGGTAATAACGGCTTGGTATTGTTCATCTACCTGCTCTTTTTTTCTAATATCTAAAGCTTTTCTAAATACTTTATTCCTTCTAATCGTTGTATCGGCAACTTGCGGAAAACCATTTTCTCTGATATAGTCTCCAAAATTTGGGATTTTAAAAAGTTTGATGTCATATAGACAGTGTTCAGCCAAGTATTGTTCGAAATACTCCACTAATTCCTCATCCATGATTGCCTTTAGTCGAGCCATAGATTACTCCTCGCTTTCCATCTGGTGTTTGTACATTAAATACTCTTGGTATGAGTAACTTACGTTTTTCAGGCGTAAAAGCGCCTCTCCCAAATCTTCAAAATGCCCCTTACCTTCTCTCACACGTTTAATAGCTTGGTCAACAATTAGAGCTTCTTGATCTACACTTTTCTTATGAGTTTTATCCATGGTGAAGTAGTCTTTTCCTGCTTTACGATAGAATGGACAGCTCGTGCAAGCTCCAAGTTCTGCATGACTACTTATGACTTTCAAACAGTCAGAATAGTCTCCTGAAGCAAATTTCGGGGAGTAACATCTTCCTTTATTATCTAACTGTACAAAGGTCTTACCCACGGTGTATTTATACTGTGTCTTGCTGATTTCGTAACAAGTTTGTGAGCTTGTCAATTTTCTGTATGCTTGATAGCTGCGGCACTCAATAAATTGACTGAGATTGGAAAAATAGTGAGAGGATGTTGCGACGTTATCATGGCCTGCAAGCATCATGGCCGTAACTGGGCTTGCACCTTCTGCAATGAGATTGATCATTGAGATATGTCTAGTATCTCCGATATGAATGAAGCCTATCTCTTTATCCTTTAACCTAGTCGGCGGGCTGATATGGTAGACTTGATACCCATATCTATCTGATATGACATCGTTAAAGAAATATCTTAGTATGGTGTTCAAATTTGTGTAGGTGAGAAAACGATTCCTAACTCCAGTTTTCTTATCCCATTTTTTGTAGTGTGGATCAGTTACAAAAAGTGTATCCAGTTTTGTTGAGGATGAATCCTTAGTGAGGTCAAGATAAGTTTGTATCTGTTGAGCGAGTCTGTCAGGTATTTCATAAGTTGTTAGGTAATAATCCTCAGAGATTTTGTGTGATACACTTTTTTCTTTCCCTTTGAGATTATTCCGTCTTAATGTTAGGAAATACTTACCGTTTTCTTCTGACAAGCAATTTCTTTGAGTCAATAGAAACTCTCTTGGCCTCAATGGCAATACCGCTGTAATCTGCCACCAGAGATACAATGGATAGTAAAATAGTCTGTCTTTATCAGAGATCCCGTCAGTCCAATACTGTTCAAGAATGTCGTTAAATATAAAATATGACTGAAATTGAGCAAGTTTTCTTTGTTGCTTGGGATTCGTTTGATAACTCACTGCCAAAACATTGTCTAACTGTTCAAGCAATAAACTAATGTTACTATCTTCCTCACAAGGCAAGCTAGAGAAGAAATCTATACAAAGTGATGGAGAGTGCAGTTTTATATCAAGCACATCAATTGTCACATCTTGTTTGGTTTCCTTGATAATTCGTTTAATATCACGTAAGAACTGCTGTAAAGTAGCTAGCACATGCTGTTCCATCGAAAGCACTATAAAGCATTTTAAATAATTTGTGAAATCGACTGAATCAATACCTAAAAGTGGTTCAAAGTAACGTCTGTACTGAAACGTATTAACGTTAAAAAAGAAACCAACATTGTCATACTCATTGGTTGTTTGCCATTTTAGTTCATAAAAATTCTCTGTCAGGATGATTCCTTGCTGAACATAGTCTTCAAAATATTCAATTGCTTGGTCTAATTTAATTTCGTCAAATGTAGTAAAATGGGTAACTGCCCGAAATAATTTAGCTTGATTGTTCATGCGATCAGCTCCTTAATAATTTCTTCGTAGTCATTCAATACATCCTCACCGTACTGTTCAGATATAGCCTGTAACATCTCGGTTAAACATGGTTTTAATTGTGACTCTAAAATAGCTTTGATTTTTCCTTTTTCTAAATCATTCTGCACCTCCAAATATTGCTTATTAAGTCGGTTAAATTCACCAATCAGTAATAGTAAGGTGGACTTGGTTTGGAGTTCAAAATCACATCCTACACAGTGTTGTCGCTCATCAAATGGGCAAATTCTACCAATAGCAGATAATAGACATAGACTCTCAGTCTGCTTAGAAAAGGCCTCATCGTTCCCAATACGATGGCAAACGGTAAGTAGTTGGTTCGCATTCAGATTATCTTTGACAACCGTTTGTAATGCTTTCTGGGCCTTGCTATCGGCACGGATACTTAGTTCTAGTGTTTTCTCTACTTCAGCAGGGGTTAAATCAAGCCCCTTAATCATCTGTGTCTGTTGACTGGGACTAAGTTCTTTGTACTTTCCTCTAGTTACAATGGTTAATAACATTGATGGTATCATAGATAGAACTCCTCTTTCAAAGAGTTCTTTAGCTACCATTTCTGGTTTCATCTGCCCTAGTTGGGCATCCTTCAAATAGCTAGAGGTGGTTTGAGCAAACTCGTCAAATGAACCTTTATGGCTTCTTGCTAATGCTGCCAATAAATATCCCTTGATGTTTAATTCACTTTTTTCTTTTAGTACATCATCTGCTAACATAGCCACTGCTTGTAAATAGGACTTGTTTGCAGATCTACTACTGAAATCTCTTTCTAAAAATAGATTGCCAATCTCTACTCCCATGTATCTAGTTATTTGCTCATAAGTATTGATTTTTCGAATCAAAGGGAGATTTTTCCCCTCTTTTTTAGAAAGTTGATAGTGGGCTTCGCAAATGGCAAGAAGGGTTCCAATAAGTACCTCGCAACTTTCAGGAACAATAAATTTAATTTGGCTAACATTTGACCTATTTTTCGTTTTATTGGGCGTAATATTGAGATAGGCTAGTCTTGTTGTGATGCTTAGAAGAGTTTTTCTGGCTTCGACACTACTCCATTTTCCTCTCTTTATTGCCTCAAGTACCTCTGCTGATGGTCTTGTAAGCTGAGGGTGGCCGAGCTGTTCCAAATCTGTTTGCCTTAATGCACAAATGTAGTGGAGAGCGAGGTAAAGCCAAGTGTCAGCAAAGTCTTTTGAGTGAGCAGCTTGTTGCCACATTTTATTTTCTTGAATGTACGTTTCGTTAAAGAGATAATACATCAGTTGTAAATAGTCATCGAGCTCATAGGCGCCGTTTTTATCATCCAGTGTGTAACGAGAAACCATCTCATACGATTTACGATATTTTGTTATTCGTTTTGAAAGTAACCAATTTGTGAAACGAATGATTTCATCGCCATGAGTTTTGATAAGTGCTTCAGTTGCTTTTTCTAACAGAGTTTCAAGTTGGCTATCACTGTATAGAAACAAGTCCCTCTTTAGATAATAGGCAAGAAAATCTTGAAGATAAAATAGGCTTGATTTATCAAGTTTATTCTCCTCTGAATATTTTATGAAGTATTCATGTGTAGTTGGAAATCGTTGCTCCAAGATGCTTGAGACCGCTCTAACGCCTGCTGGTTTTAGCAAATAATTCCGAACTCTCAATGTGATAAACTCTGCATCATTATCGGAGACCGAAAGATTACCCAAATCAACAGAAATGCCAAACCAATCATTATCAAGTAGGAATTGACTTACCTTTTCTCTAGCTTTATCATTATTACAGTTTAGTTCTGTAAGTAACTGTTCCAAATGTCTTCTGATATTTACCGCCACTACTCTCCTCCTCTTCCGAATAAATCATCGGCCCGCCAATTGAGATAGTCAAAGACGCCATTATTAACCTGGCCATACTGTTTGGCAATCTCACCCTTGTTTTGGAGATAAACCCAGGCACTTTCAGGGGACTTATCGCCCCTGGCTGACATGAGTTCACTAATCTCATTGACTCCAGACAAGACTAACTGCGTAGTGTACCAGTGTCTGAAAATATGAGGGGAAATATTGTGCTCCTGTAAGAGATGGCCAAAGAACACCACTTCTTCATCATCCGCATTCAAGAAAATTGGTATCATCTCTTCTCGAATAATCTTTCGGAAACGCTGATAATAGACATCATAAGTCAAAGCCTTCCCTTGCTTGTTCAAATTCAGTGGTCCGTAGTCCTTCTCATACTTCTGACCTTCTAGATACGCCATATAATCATTGTAGGTGTCCACAAATACTTCTAGAAAGATATATGGGACTGCTTGCATCCGCTCCTTCTTGATGCGTCCTGTGGGTTTTAAATCACTTCTAAGAGGGATTTCTTTTCTCAAGTCTATTTCTACTTTGAAAGTTTCGCCGTAGCTTTGGTGGAAGAGAATACCTGGTCCTAACGGACTATCTTCTCTTCTCACATTACAAGCCTCAGATGGTCGCAAACCAACAAACGCCCCTAGTGCAACTACCATGAGTATGTCTTTGTGATTTTTGGCGATATGAGCAAAAAGCATTTCAAAGGCAGCATTTGGCATGTCACGAAAGATCACTTGTTCAGTGTTGCTATCGTCATAAAACACCTCAAAACTCGGCTCCTTACGCTTGATTAACCTCCCTCGCTTATTTGTAAAGGAGGTAGTCGTATAGAGCTCCTTGGATGTCAGCTTAGCCTTCCCTTTTCGTTCATTAAGATAGAGTGTTAAAAAATCAAGTACGGTATTTACACAAATCTCCACTGTACTTTTCTTTCTGTGCTTGGTATCGCCAGGCAAGGTTCCTAGGCCATAATGCAACAAAAATTCCTGGACCATCTCTAGGGTTAATTGGTCTAAGTTACGAATACCACATACAGGAAAAACGTAATTGAGGAACTTGATGACATAGGTAAAGCGTTTGTTTCCATCATCTGAGATTGATTTAATCTTGGCTGAGGATTTGACATATCGGTGGAAATTAGTAAACTGTAAGCTGCCATCATCTTGCTTTAGAGCAATAAACTGCTTTGTCACAATACGGTTATCGCCTAAGATA
Organism: Streptococcus sp. A22; assembly: GCF_043674215.1. Lineage (NCBI taxonomy): Bacteria > Bacillati > Bacillota > Bacilli > Lactobacillales > Streptococcaceae > Streptococcus > Streptococcus sp. A22. The sequence continues at coordinate 4,443 of NZ_JBIMJQ010000001.1, read as the reverse complement.
AGAGAGTGCGTATAACAGACAAATTTCATACGGTCTCCTTTCAAACTTTCCTAGACAATATACTAAAGAACTAGATTTAGTACTTTTATTTCTGCATCGACTTTCATCAATAAGAGCCTATCTATTGCCTGCATCACTTCTTTGTGTTTCTGATATGGGTGGATTCTCAACAACATTGTGACAATCCCTTGATTGTAGGCGATAATCTTAGCCCGATTCTCCTTGATAACGGTTATATCAAAGTGATAATTCGCTTTGGCGTGATAAATGACTTCTTCGAAATATTCTTTGGCGTGTTCTAAGACAATCTCACAAAACGTATCCACACTGAGTATTCCCGCCTGTGGCGTTACCTCCGAATGGGATTTATCATCCCTGGCATATTCGAGGCTCATCATTATATTGACAAAGTTATCTCGAAATTCTCGAATTCCTGAACTTGAAAATTCATATAATTCAGGGACTGAGAATTGGCTTAGCTCCCTCATAATCTCTCGAACCAGCTTCTTAGCTCTTAATTGGTCTTCCATGCTTGATTCGTAGTTGTGTAAGTCGTTCATATTTTCCATTGCATTCACTTCCCTTTCGTAGTATCTGCTTGTTTTTTGTCACTCTTGTTAATTCCTACTGTGTATCAATGACATAAACACAAAAAAACGACCAGATGAACATGTCTTTCTAATTGCAGAGCACTACAATTAGAAAACATAGACACGTTCATACATTGATCGTTCTTGTATTATCTTTTGATTGAATAACAAAAGTAAACCTTATTCAAAGTAAACGTGAGCTATGTGATAGCTAGTAATAAAACGGCATCATAGTTTGGTTGAAACCAACTATGAATTGGTTAACCTCCCTCATTGCTTTATATACTTAGTTCTTTTACTTAGTTTTACTTTACTTTTGTTTTTTTACTTATTTTTGGTATTATATCACATTTGTGGTAAAAATGCAATTTTAAAGAGTGAGTCGTTGAGTAGCTCTTGAAAACAGGTAACTGTTATCTCTAAAGTAATACATCCATTATAAACTGGTCCCACATTCGACGCAGAACATAGCTTCTTCAGGTAGTGTTGTTCCGCAATTTGTACAGAACTTTGCACTACCTAGCTGAACATTATTATCATCAAGTTGATTTTGTGGAGTACTAAAAATGACTGTTTCGGTATCTAATGATTCAGTGATACCTTCACTAGAGTTTTTTAAATTTACCCCACAATGAGGGCAGAAAGCCAGTCCTTTTTCTATGAATTGATGACAGGACGGACACTGATCCGTTTTCAAGGATTTGTCCACAGAATAGGATTGAATACTCTCCTCTACATAAGTAATCTGAGACAATATAATCTGCCCCTTCTGGTATCTCATATAATAATTTTCTAATGTACTCTTCTTTCATATTTTTATCCTTATTTATATATATACTGTTCGTTTGTGATTGACATCTGTTCTGCTTATATCTAACCAATAAGATTGATCTGACAAAAATCGATATTTTTTAACTTCCAATGACATAACTATTCTCCCAAATACTTAATTTTTATTGAACTTATATTTACTTCATCATTATCATTAATAGGATTTGTTTTCTCCAAAGAAGCAAATTCATCAATAGGATCTAATCCAATAGAACCAGTATTTTTATCAAATTTTATTAAACTAGATGTAGAATATACAGTACCCAAATTGTCATTATTATTAATTTTTATGCTTAACATATATGTTCCAGTTGCTTCGTTTTTCCCAAAGTTTGTAAATTCCACCGATTCTATCTCATACCCCCTAGCAATCCATTTAACCACATTATCCTGTTGCTCTCTGGTCAATGTTTCTTTCTGCGAAGTCATGCCACACCCTCCTAAAATTAAAATCGTTATTATTGCTAAAATACCTATAAATAATCGATACTTTTTCATCTTACTGCTTTCCTTTCAGTTTATTACGAAACAATGAGTACAAGGTCACTGTAATTCCTAAGACGATTACTAGAAGCGTTTGTAAAGATAATCCAGTTTTTTTCTCGATCAGGGACACTCCATAGCTATCATTGCGATGAACCATCGTCTTAGGAGTAAACAATCTTTCTCTGGTGGGAACAACTGCCTCAAATTATCAGCCAATTGTCCACCTCCCTGCAAACTATCTCGGAAGTTCTGTGCCAGAACCTCATCTTGTTCCAGCCATTGATTCATGAGGTGGAAAACCTCACCATTGGCTCGACTGTACAAATCACCAACCTCATTGACCTTGTTTAGCATCTTATGGTGATCTTTTGGAAAAATAGCAGAGCTGAAAACTAGCTCTGCTAATTACTGCTACTTCTGCACCAACAAATCATAAGGGAAATAATCTAAATTTTTCAATCGTTCATCAAAAATACCTTTGATTTTACAAGTTGCCGCCGTATCAAAAGCCCAGTAACCATAGTAACCACGATTGTCATAATGATGTGTCTCATACCAAGGTGCATCTGAATGTTCATAATACCAAAAACCTTGGGCTTTTTGAACACTGTCAAAATCATCACCAATCATATTCTGATACTCTAAAACTGAACGATATGGGACAATTTTGTCATGAAACAGATAAGCCATATAGTACTCAATCACACCATCGGTATGTGTTAATTGGTCATAAATTGATTTTAATACATCAATAAACTCTTCCTTACGCTCACTATAAAGGACTCCCAAAGCAAATATATCAACTGCTCTATAAAATGGTACCCCCTCATTAGCAACCTGGTCCAAATAAATTAATGCACCTTTATAATAATCAAATAGATTATCAATCTCAACTCCAATGGAGTAGCCGATTTTGAAGAGGGTTTCATATTCTCTAACTAAGTCACGAAAATGATCCTTCAAATATTCTTTCTTTACATTAGGAGTTAATGAAATATCTTCCTCTAGGTTTAATTGATAGAATTGTTGCAATCGGTAAAAATAATCCTCATTTTTCTTTTTATCTCTCATTTATTTAATCTCCTTTCACGGACGTATAATATTCCCATCAATATCCAAATTATCAATACTGATGTGACCATTTTTCTTTATTTTAACCAACTGTGTTCCTAAATTGCCTTGCTTAATCTCTTTCGTCTCATCAAAGATAAACTCAGGACTGGAAAATATCCAGCACTGAAAGCCATTCCTTTAATTATTATATTTCTTTTGAAATTCTTCCATTTCATCAAATAATTTTTGTTCACTTTCATTCTTTGGAAAATAAGCTAAATTTTGATACATGAAATAATAAAGTGTATCACTTGGTCCAAATTTAGATTCTGTCCATGGCGTATAGTCAAAAGTAAGAGACATTTTCCCGCCTAATAAACTTATGGTTGCATTAGACCAAACTTCCAACTCATTTTTCGAAAAGATATTCCATAATTCTTTACAAAGCCCAAATTGTTCTCTGTACTGTTGTGTAAATGTTTTTTTCGAATAATTAAATTCATCAGGAATTTGAACGCTATAATGATAGTCACTCTCACCTTCTTCTTTAAAAAAGAAGTAAACTGTGCCACCGCCTTCTGCCATTTCCAAATGAACAAAAAGACTGTTCCAGTTAGTCGGAATACTCTCATTAATTTTATCCAATAATTCCTTAACTTTATTTTGAATTTGTGTTTCAATAGACATTTTAACCTCCTGCTTGATGGTAGAGGTCGTCATTACCCATGAAGATGGTATCGCGAACGGGGTTCCATTGGTCGTTTGTGTTCTGGTTTGTAGAGAAGTGATATTGTCGAATTTGATTATATATCCCATAATTGCGGAAAGTAGAGCGAAAACTCGCTAGGATGATTCTAATAAATATTATCATCAGACCATAATGGGTGAAGATAATTAACGGGCATGCCTTCTTTTGTATAATATTTATTTATTTTGATAATATCTGCTAAAAAATCTATGAAAGCGGTTTTTGCTTCTTCAAATGTCGGGTAGGCATGTTTTCCATTGTAACTTCCTCTATCCATAGTTCCGTATACAAAATATATCTGTTGTTTCCCGTTAAACTCAATCACTACCTCCCACTCTCCTGGATACTCTTCCGGAAAAATAGAATATCTCAAACTCTCATAGCCAAGTTTATGGATTTCTTCCAACAATTTTTGTTTCTGTTCTTCTAAAATTTCCATTTACTTTATCTCCTTTATTAACCCCATCTTCTCATACCAATTAACCGATGTCCCAAATTTAATTTGAGTGCCTCCCCCTGCTCCAAAGACAATATCAATTGTCCCTTTTTGAGAATTAGCCATATCCGCCAGAGTAAAGCCATTGTAAAGTGGCTAATCTATTGAACCATCTGCCTTCAAGTATAAGCAATATCTAACTGGCGTTAACTGACCAGTTGCATGGTATAGTTTGTCATTTCCCATGAAGAGGGTATCTCGGATGGGGTTGATGGCTAAGGTTTTACCATCACCTTTAT
>NZ_JBIMJQ010000019.1:0-42773 GCF_043674215.1 Streptococcus sp. A22 | reverse complement strand
CGAAAGTCACTCCCCTGACTAAATGAATCGAACTGCGTTCGTTCTATTTCCAACCTCCGAAAGTCACTCCCCTGACTTTCGGAGCCATCCAACATCACCTCAGGAAAGTCTGAAAAGAGACTTTGCCTACAAACTGAGTTTGTTTTACTTTATGGAGAATCCTTTGGTTCTGAACTGAAGGATTCTTTCATTATTAAGGAGAATAGGATATAATGAGAAGAACCTTTTATAGCTGGTTGATGACCCAGCGCAATCCCAAGTCCAACGAGCCTGTGGCTATTTTGGCTGATTATGCCTTTGAAGAGTATGATTTCCCAAAGCAATCAACGGATTTTGATGAGGTCAGTCGCTTTTTGGAGGAGTCGGCCAGTTTTGCTTTTTCAATGTCTGATTTTGACGCCATTTGGGAGGACTATATGGCCCATTAGCCTACTCTGCATATAGGATTGTTTCATATAATCATACTAATATAAAAGCAAAAATGTAAAATATACATAAAAATAAAAAATTAATGTTCATTTAGTTGCAATTTATCACTAAATAGGGTTATAATACAAGTGTAAGAATAATTCCTTACGAAAATCGTGGAGATCTACTTATTCCTTTATAACCTAATCCCTTTATATAATGAACACGGTCTCCATAGGAGCAGAGAGGTGATCTTCTCTGTTCTTTTTGTTTTCACAAGGCCAGTTTGAGAGATTTTTGGTATAATAATAGAAAAGCACAGGTAAAGGAGCAAGTCTTTGCAAGAACATTCTATTGATATTCAACTCAGCCATCCGGATGATAGTTTTAGTCTTTTTGGGTCCAATGAGCGCCATTTGCGTCTGATGGAGCAGGAGCTGGGAGTGGTCATTCATGCTCGGACAGAAAAGGTCCAGGTCATTGGTCAAGCTGACCATGTTGAGCAGGCCCGTCTGGTCATCCAGTCCCTCTTGGTCTTGGTCAATCGCGGGCTAACTGTGTCAACGCCAGATGTGGTGACGGCTATTTCCATGGCCAAAAATGATGAAATCGAAAAATTTGTCGCCCTCTATGAGGAAGAAATCATCAAGGACAATTCTGGCAAGCCCATTCGTGTCAAGACCTTGGGGCAGAAGGTTTATGTGGATGCTGTCAAGCGACATGATATTGTCTTTGGTATCGGTCCAGCAGGGACGGGAAAAACCTTCCTGGCTGTGACCTTGGCTGTCACCGCCCTCAAGCGTGGCCAGGTCAAGCGGATTGTCCTGACTCGTCCTGCGGTTGAGGCTGGTGAAAGTCTGGGCTTTTTGCCGGGGGATTTGAAGGAGAAGGTTGATCCTTATCTGCGTCCCGTTTACGATGCCCTCTATCAGATTTTGGGTAAGGAGCAGACCACTCGTCTCATGGAGCGGGAGATTATCGAAATTGCACCTTTGGCTTATATGAGGGGGCGGACGCTGGAAGATGCCTTTGTCATTCTGGATGAGGCGCAAAACACTACTATCATGCAGATGAAGATGTTTTTGACCCGTCTCGGTTTTAATTCCAAGATGATTGTCAACGGGGATATTAGTCAGATTGACCTACCTCGTAAGGTCAAGTCTGGTTTAATTGATGCTACGGAAAAATTGAAAAATATTTCGCAGATTGATTTTGTCTATTTTTCTGCCAAGGACGTGGTCCGTCATCCGGTTGTTGCTCAGATTATCAATGCTTACGAACAAGATGCATTAGTAGCAGATAGCCGAGTAAGTTTTGAGGTGATTGGGGAGCCTAGTGGGAGCGAAGAGGATGAAGATTAGTCAATTTTCAAATCATTATCAAGTCCGAAAGCTAACTGAAGCTGACTTAGAGCGGGTTTTGGTTCTTTACCAGACCAATCCCCTCTATTTTGAACATTATCCGCCTAGTCCGAGTTTGGAAGGTTTGCGGCAAGATTTAGTCAATTGTCCGCCTGGGAAGGACCTGTCAGATAAGTATTTTGTCGGTTACTGGTGGGACAATCAGTTGGTGGCAGTGCTGGATTTGATTGCTGGCTATCCTGATGACCAGATAGCTTACATTGGTCTCTTTATGGTGGACGGTAGCTGGGCTGGTCAGGGGATAGGCTCCAAAATCATGGCAGAGCTAGAAAGTCAGTTAGGACAGTATTTCCAAAAAGTCAGACTAGGCTATGTGGCGGCCAATCCACAGGCCAGTCGATTTTGGCAAAAGCAGGGCTTTGAAAGAGTTGCTGAGAAAACTGTAGAATCTATTCAGATATGTATAGCGGAAAAGAGTCTTTTATAGGCTTTTTTTCTTTCAAAAAATATTGACAAATTTCCAGAGTATGATATACTGATAAGGTACTGCTGGTTTAGCTCAGTCGGTAGAGCGCATCCATGGTAAGGATGAGGTCGCCGGTTCAATCCCGGCAACTAGCATATAGTTGACAAACGGTCCGGATGGGTCGTTTTTTTACCTAAAATACCTTGACAAGTCAATATATTTTGATAAAATAAGTGGTAGAATAAGGAAAGGAGTACTACAATGAACAATACAGTATTTATCACAAAACAAACTGTTTTTCATAAACCACTCCTTTTTAAGCAACTATAATAGTCTATTTGAACGGACTTGAGGGAGCCTAGGCGGAGTGTGTCGTCTAGGCTTTTTTGCGTGCTTAGAAAGGTTTTAAGATAAGGGAGATATATGTTCAGCTTAATTTTTGATTATGTCAAGCGGCACAAGTGGCTCTACTTGCTGATCGCTGTGACCTTGATTATTTACGACGCCACGCTCTTGGTGCCGACCCAGGTTATCCAAAGAATGGTCGACACCCTGGCGTCTAATGGCTTGACCGAGAAAATGTTGGTCCAGGATATGACCCTGCTTTTCCTGGTGACCCTGGTCAACTATGCTACAGCCTTCATTTGGCATCTCAAGCTTTTTCAGTCTTCTATCAATTTCAAATTTGACATGCAGCAGCGGGCCTTCCGAAAAATGGTTGTCATGCGGACGCCTTTCTATGAGAAGTTTCGCTCTGGGGATGTCATGACCCGCTTTTCAACGGACGTGGACGGGCTGATGGAAATGGTTGGTTACGGGCTCATGATTGTGGTCTATGCAGGAGGCATGTTTGCCTTTGTCATTCCATATATGTTTATCATCGACTGGAAGATTTCTCTGGTGGCTCTGCTTCCTATGCTGGCTATGACTGCGGCTATCTTTTTCATCGGCCGCAAGCAGGATGAGGCCATTGAGGCCAACCGGGAGGCCGTTGCCCAGCTCAATAATGAGGTTTTGGAAGTCGTAGAAGGTATTCGGGTCACACGTGCCTATAGCAAGAAGGCCACTCAGAAGGCCAAGTTTCAGGAGCGGACACGGCAGCTTGCCAAGGGAGGAGACCGGATTACCTCCCTCCAGTCCCTCTACAATCCCTTGGCTACTTTGGCTCTGGGCTTATCCACTATTTTGGTTCTGGTCATGGGGACAGTGGCTGTCAAGTCCGGTCAACTGTCTATCGGCCAGGTCATCGCCCTCCAGCTCTACGTTGGTTCACTTCTCGAGCCTTTCTGGATGCTGTCGGATTTCATCTTGGTCTACCAGACCGGCAAGACCTCATTTGAAAAGCTGCAGGAGCTGATTGATACAGGGGATGATTTGGAAGTTGATGGTTTTGGGGAAATAGCAGAGCTGTCCAGTCTGGCTTTTGAAGGGTACAGCTTTAGCTATCCACAGGCAGACCGGCCGAGTTTGCAGGACATCCATTGGACCCTGAAAAGAGGGCAGACAGTCGGTATCGTTGGGAAAACAGGGTCAGGCAAGACCACTCTGGTCCGCCAATTCCTCCGTCAATATCCAGTCGGTCAAGGCAGTTTTACGATAAATGGCCAATCAGTTCTGGACTTTAAACGCGCATCTATCGAGGAAAAAATTGGCTACGTTCCTCAAGAGCATATCCTCTTTTCCAAATCGGTCGGCGAAAATATTGCTCTTGGTAAGCTGGATGCCAGTCCTAAGGAGATTGAGCAATCGATTGCGACAGCGGCCTTCATTCAAGACTTGGAGCGGATGAGTGATGGGCTGTCGACCATGATTGGTGAGCGGGGTGTGTCCATTTCTGGCGGCCAGAAGCAACGGATTTCCATTGCACGGGCCTTTCTGCGAAAACCAGACCTGCTGATCCTGGATGATTCCCTGTCGGCAGTAGATGCTCGTACAGAACGCCAGATTATTGAAAATATCCAAAAAGAACGGGTGGGTAAAACCAATGTCATCGTTACCCATCGCCTGTCGGCTGTTAACCATGCAGACTGGGTGCTGGTTCTGGATGAGGGCCGCATCGTTGAAGAGGGCCGTCCAGCAGATTTGCTGGCGCAAGGTGGCTGGTACTTTGAACAATACCAGCGACAACAAAGCCAGGAAGGAGGAGGGGAATGAAGATTTTAGGATTTTTATTGCGACAAATCAAGCAGGTCAAATGGCTATTTGCCATTGCGATAGCCTTCTATCTCCTGGCTTCTGCCATGGTGCGTTTGGCACCGCTCATTGTCCAGCAGGCTATTGACGGTCCCTTGACGGATTTGAGCAAGGGGCTGCCCTTTGATCAGGCTGCCTTTTTGACCAAGGCTAGTCAGTATATGGGGATGACGGTCATCGGTAGTCTGGGCTTTTATCTGTCCATGCGCCTGCTTATGCACTGTGCCAATCGGATTGCGGAGCTTTTGCGAAATCAGGCCTACGATGTCATGCAGCGCCTGCCTATTTCCTACTTTGATGACAAACCAGCAGGTAAGATTGCGACTCGGATTGTCAATGATACCGAGACCCTGCGCAACCAGTTCTATGGGACCCTGGTCTACGCCTTTAATAACCTCATCCGTCTGGCATTTACCTACGGTGTCCTCTTTTACATGAATGCCACCCTGGGCTGGCTCATGCTGGTCTTGATCCCACTCTATATCGCTATCCAGTATGCCTATAAGCGGATGACAGACAAACCCATGAAGGACTTTTATGATGCCAGGAGTGATGTCAATACCCAGGTCAATGAAACCATGAACGGGGCTAGTCTGATCCAGCTTTTCGGTCAGGAAGAGGCAGTCATGGAAGAGTTTGAGGCAACGGCAGATAAGATGCGACGGGCCGATAACCGAATTATCTGGGCCCAATCCTTGGCGACCTGGAACCTGAGTGGTTTCCTGCAAAACTTGGTGGTCACTGGTATTCTTACGGTGGTTGGCTATCAGTTTCTCAAGGGCCAGCCGGGGGTTAGTCCAGGCAAGCTCTTTGTCTATGTCAACTATATTGAGGGAATTTTTATTGCCCTGGGTTCCTTGGTACAGCAATTTCCAAATATGCTGCGGTCCTTTGAAACGGGCAAGCGTTTGATGGCCCTCTTGGAAGAAGAGACGGAGCCAGATAGAGAAGAGATCTTGCAGGTGACTGATGGTCAAGTTATATTTGATCATGTCCAGTTTGCATATGAAGAAGGCAAGGCAATCTTGAAGGATATCTCTATCCAGGCGGACAAGGGACAGACAGTGGCTCTGGTGGGCCATACTGGTTCGGGTAAGACGTCGATTATGAACCTACTCTATCGCTTTTACGATCCCCAGGTTGGGCGGGTCTTGATTGATGGTCAGGATATTCGCGACTATTCTCGCGAAAGCCTGCGCAGCCATATGGGGATTGTCCTGCAAGATCCTTATCTCTTTACGGGGACCATTGCCAGCAATGTGGCCATGGATGTGGACCAAATGGACCGGGAGCGCGTGCACCAGGCTCTGGAAAAGGTTGGAGCTGGGCCGATGTTGGTTCGTCTGGAAAAGGGAATCGATGAGCCTGTTGTCGAAAAAGGTTCGGCCTTCTCCAGTGGAGAGCGGCAGTTGATTGCCTTTGCCCGGACCCTTTATTCTGACCCAAAGATTCTGATCCTGGATGAGGCGACTTCCCACATTGATACGGAGACTGAGGAAATCATCCAGCATGCCATGGAAGTGGTCAAGGAGGGGCGGACAACCTTTATCATCGCCCACCGCCTGTCGACCATTCAAAATGCAGACCAGATTCTGGTCCTGGACCAAGGTCGCATCATTGAACAAGGCCGTCATGATGACTTGGTCGCTCTAGGTGGTGTCTACGCCCAGATGCAGGCTATTCAGTCTAAAGTCTAGTGTTTATAAATCTATTGAATCTCAGTCTACGGGCTGGGATTTTCTTTGTTTCTATCTATAATACTCAATGAAAATGTCCATGGTTGAACTCTGTCGTGCCCTTATTTCAAGGCGATAGGCTGAAAATTTCCCCCGAAACTCTTCACTCAACAAGGCTGTTGACAATGGATAGATTTGATTTTTCAAGAGTAAAGATAGTATAATGATAGTACAAGGAGATTTGCCTATGAAATTTGATTTGAAGAATATCTACATCCGCATCGCTTTGGCCTTGTTCTATGTCCTAGTGGCCAGCCTTGGCAAGTATCTGCTCCATATGGAGGTCAAATGGTGGATTTCGGTCGGAATTGTGCTCCCCTTTGTGCTCTTTTATAAGGAGAAGTAGCTTAAGTTGTCTCATTTGAGGAAGTCGTTGGATATTCAACGGCTTTTTTTGTTCAGAAAAAGTGACAACTTATAAATTAAAAAAGCTAGTCAATGTGGTTTCTTTTGAAGTGAAAACTGAAAAATCGTGTTATTTTTTCCTCTTATTTTCCTCATTATCTGACATTTTAGGTTAGAAACTGGCTCCTCCTGAAAAGAAATATCAAAAAAACAGCACCTAAAAATCGCATAAAATAGGCATTTTTAAGAAATTTTCCAACTTTTTTTGAAAAAATAAGAAAAAAGACTTGCCAATTCTCCAAATTGATGATATACTGACAACATAAAGATGAATAAAAGTTGTCACTTATAAAGTGACATTGCTATTATTCATCTTTATAACCCAAAAATCGATTTTTACTATTTTTATCTAAAAGGAGAATTTATATGATTTGGTCACTTATTGTTGGTGGATTTATTGGAGCTATCGCTGGTGCGATTACGAAAAAGGGTGGTTCAATGGGTTGGATCGCGAACATTATCGCTGGTCTAGTCGGATCATCTGTTGGTCAAAGTTTGTTTGGTCACGGCGGTCCGAGCCTTGCAGGTATGGCCTTGTTCCCATCTATCCTTGGTGCGGTTATCGTTGTAGCAGTTGTATCCTTCTTCTTTGGCCGTAAGGGTTAATGAAACTAGAAAGAGGCCTCGATGTCTAAAGTAAAAAAAATACTGACTGCTAGCCTCTTATTGCTGGTCCTGCTCTTCCTCTTGCTGACTTCTTTGAAGTTTGCAGGAGGGGGCCATCTTCCAGCGGAGCTAGTAGCATGGATTCCTCAATGGCCTGTCCATCAGGTTGTTGCTCCCTTTCTCAATCCCCTTGCATTTTGGGGCTTGATAGGACTGGCAATTCTGACTGCGGTCCTGCTCCTGGTAGTCCTTTTCTACCCTAAGCGCTATGCAGAGATTAACCTCATCCAGGAAAATGGTGGCAGTCTTCTAATGAAAAAATCTGCTCTCGAGTCCTATGTAGCGATCCTAGCAGAAGAATCTGGCTATATGAAATCTGCAAGTGTAACAGTTATTCCCTATAAGAAGCGTCTTAAAGTCAAGCTTGCGGGTGATCTTGCTAAAGCTGGCTCCCTTGGTGAGCAGACTAGTCTTTTGGAGAAAAGCATTCAACATGGTTTGCGTCAATTCTTTGGAATGGAGCAGCCAATCAACTTTACTGTTCTTGTCAAAGATGTTGCAAGCAGTAAACAGTCGCGTCCTTCTCGCGTAGAATAGAGGTGTACATGAAATCAGTCAATAAATGGACTCTTCCTCTAGTGGGAGGTGCCGTCGGTCTTGTATTATCTATCTTATTTCTGAGTCTTGGATTTTTCAAAACTCTCTTAGTCTTAGTTTTGGTTGCAATCGGAGTAGGGGTAGGCTTCGGCCTCCAGGAGACAGGTCTCTTGGAAAACTATTTCAATAAGCGCTATTAAGTTTAAATAGAATTTTATATTTTCGGAGGTCATTATGACAGAACAAAATACACAGGTAATCAATGGTGAATTGACCTATGCGGACAAGGTCATTGAAAAAATTGTTGGCTTAGCTTTGGAATCAGTAGACGGCTTATTGGCTGTGGATGGCGGATTTTTAGCTAACTTGAAGGATAAATTGGTCAACACTGAAAATGTCCGTTCAGGTGTGAATGTAGAAGTTGGGAAAAAACAGGTTGCAGTCGATTTGTCGATTGTAGCTGAATACCAAAAACATTTGCCGACTATCTACAAGGCTATCCAGACAGTTGTTGAGTCAGAAGTCAAGCGTATGACGGACTTGGAAGTTGTTGAAATCAACGTTGAAATATCTGACATCAAGACGCGGGCTCAATTTGAAGCTGATTCTATTAGCTTGCAGGACCGTGTTTCAGATGCAACTCAATCAGTAGCAGATTTTACAGGTAGTCAGGTCAAGAAAACTTCAAGAGGTATTGAAGAATTGACTGCTAAAGAACCCCGTGTCATTTAAGAAATAAAAGAAAGAGGAAATCCTATGTCAGAAGAAAAAGTAAATGCAAAAGCAGAAGAACTTGTTGGTGGTGCTAAAAACCTTGTCGGTAAGGCAACTGGCAACAAGGAAGTAGAAGCAGAAGGTAAGGTAGAGCAATTGGCTGGTAAGGCTAAGGCTGCTATTGCCGACGCTAAAGATGCCGTTAAAGGCGCTGTTGAAGGTTTGAAAAAATAAGTTTTATCTATAGAAAGAGAGAATAGGAAATGAAAGAAACGAAGAATACACAAGTTGAAGCTGTAAAAGGTACTGTAGAATACGCAGACCAAGTGATTGAAAAAATGATTGGCTATGCCTTGAAAACTGTTCCAGGTCTTTTGTCAGTCAGCGGTGGTTTCTTGACGGATTTCAAGAACAAGCTGGTCAATAGTGACAATGTGAGAGAAGGCATCAACGTCGAAGTTGGTACCAAACAAGTTGCAACAGACCTGAAGATTGTGGTAGAATATGGTAAAGATATTCCAGCTATCGTTGAACAAATGAAAGCTGTCATCAGCAAAGAAGTTGCGGCTATGACTCACTTGCAAGTAGTAGAAGTGAACGTAGAAGTTGTAGACGTACAAACGCGTGAAGAGTTTGAAGCGGCATCTGTTACCTTGCAAGATCGTGTAACTGAAGCAGGTCAAGCTACAGGTCAGGCTATCGCTTCTCAAGCAAACAAGGCTGGTGAATTTGTCTCAGAAAAAACAGGACAAGTGAAGGAACAAATCCAATCATCTCGCGTAGAGTAGACTCAGTCTAATCAGTTCATCAATTAAATAGGGTTCAGGGCATGATTCTTGCCTAGGACCAATTAAAGGAGTGAGTTTCGGGATCATGGAAGGTGATACGGTACCGCTCCTTTTGTCTATGGAAAGAAGGAAGATTTATGCCAAATCGAAAAATTGTAAAAGCGTCTAAGTACCAGCAGATTGCGGTCGGAGTGGCGCAACGGATTGTCTCAGGTGAATATGAAGTAGGTGAGCGAATCAAGTCTCGTTCGACCCTGGCTAGTATGTTTGGGGTCTCGCCGGAGACCACTCGTAAGGCCTTAAATATTCTGGCCGACCTCCATATCGTGTCGGTAAAGCATGGTAGTGGAGCGATTGTCTTATCCAAGGAAAAGGCCCACGATTTCATTGATAATTTTGAAATGACCAGCTCCCTAAAATCGCAAAAAGACCGGATTTTGGAGAAGATGGACCAGCAGGAAAATATGCTCAAGGAATTGCGTGGCTTGGTTTCTGTCTACTTGGATCAGACCAAGCGCGTGCAAAAGAAATACCCTTTGGAGCCCTACGGTTTAAAGTTGACAGCTGACTGTGAGTTGCTGGGCAAGCAGTTGGTGGATGCACGTATCTGGCACCACACAGGAGCCATCATTGTCGGTATTGAGCGCAATGAAGAGCTCTTGATTTCTCCTAGTCCATACCAGACTCTGGAGAAAAATGACCTGGTGTATTTTGTCGGAGAAGAGCAGAGTTATCTGCGGATGAAAAATCTCTTCGGTTTATAAGAGGTAAGTAATGACAATAAAGGCACTTGTATTTGACTTAGACGATACCTTATATGACCAGATTCAGCCCTTTGAACGGGCCTTGAAACGACATTTGTCGGTGCCTGAGGAGCAATTGGTTCACCTGTATCTGGCCTTTCGCCACTATGCGGATCAGGTTTTTGAAGCGGCTGCGACTGGCAAGATCAGCCTCAAGGACAGTCATGTTTATCGGATGAAGGCAGCCTTAGCTGATTTTGGTTACCAGGTGTCCGATGGGATGGCCTTGACCATTCAAATCGACTACGACTATTATCAAGGGCAATTGGAACTCAGTCCGATTTATCCAGCTATTTTTGAGGCTTGCAAGCAGCGGGGTATTTCTCTTGGCATCATTACCAACGGTCCCCATCGGCATCAATTGCGGAAAATCCGAACCTTGGGCCTACAAGATTGGATAGAGCAGGAGAAGATGGTTATCTCGGGGCAGGTTGGGATGACCAAGCCCAATCCAGCTATTTTCAAGCTGATGGAAGAGCGCCTGGGAATGGCGGGTCAAGAAATCTGTTATGTCGGTGATTCATTTGAAAATGATATCATCGGTGCCAAATCAGCTGGCTGGCAGGCCATCTGGTTCAACCACAGAAAACGGCAGCAGCCGGAGACAAGTGTGGAACCGGATAAGGTTGTGACCGAATGGCTTGACTTAGAAACAGCTATTATAGAGATGGGAAACTAGCTTAGGCTGGTTTTTTATTTTGGAGCTAATCGAAAGTAATTTCACAATTTATAAAATTTATCTATAATCTTAAAACTACTTTCTAAACAAGTTCAGATGGTTGAAATTCCTAAAAACTATGCTTATAATGTTTTTGTAAACGTTAACATTTTGTAAAAGAGCGATGATGTCGCTCCATGCTTTAGAAAGGAGTTTCTGATGAACTTCAAGAAGTTTTCTCAGTTGGGGCAGGCTTTCATGCTGCCCATATCTATCTTACCGGTTGCTGGTTTGCTCCTGGGTATCGGGGGTGCCTTGTCCAACAGCAACGCGGTTTCTCAATTTCCTGTATTAGACCAGGCTTGGTTACAGGCAACTTTCACCATTATGAGTACAGCTGGTAGTGCTGTCTTTGCTAATTTGGCCCTTATTTTTGCGGTCGGAGTTGCAGTTGGTCTGGCAGATGCCGACAAGGGAACAGCTGGTTTATCAGCTGCGGTGTCCTACTTGGTGTATACAGCTACGATTAGTGGTTTTCTACAGTTATTTGCAGAAGAAGGTGCTAGTATTGACACAGGAGTGGTCGGTGCTTTGGCTATTGGTATCACAGTAGCAAATCTCCACAATAAATATAGGAAAATTGAGTTACCAGCCTTCCTAGGTTTCTTTGGAGGTTCGCGCTTTATTCCAATAGTGTCGTCTTTTGCAGCCATTGCCTTTGGTGGGATTTTCTATTTGATTTGGCCACCGATTCAGGGGCTTTTGGTGACATTCGGTGAAACAATATCAGAAATGGGAAGTCTAGGAACGTTCCTTTATGGATTTGGCTTACGGTTAACCGGAGCTTTTGGTTTACACCATACTATCTATCCGATGTTCTGGTATACTTCACTGGGTGGAAGTGAAGTAGTTGCCGGTGAAACGATTCAAGGTGCTCAGAATATTTTCTTTGCTCAATTGGCTGATCCCAACCATACTGGATTATTTACATACGGGACTCGTTTCTTTGCTGGACGCTTTGCGACTATGATTTTTGGTTTGCCAGCTTCTTGTTTGGCGATGTATCATGCCATTCCAAAGGAAAATCGTAAAAAAGTTGGCAGTTTCTATTCAAGTAGTGCCCTTACGTCCTTGTTGACAGGTATTACAGAACCAATTGAATTCTCCTTCCTATTTGTTGCTCCATGGTTGTACGTCGTCCATGCTTTCCTAGATGGTGTCTCCTTCTTGGTAGCTGACTTGCTACAAATTCGTATCGGGAATTCCTTCTCTGGTGGTTTGATTGACTATCTTATCTTTGGTGTTTTCCAAGGCAATGACAAAACCAACTGGCTCTTGGTGCTTCCAGTCGGTTTGGTCTGGGCAGCTATGTATTATGTTGTTTTCAAATTCCTAGTGACCAAGTTCCATGTTCTAGTGCCTGGTATGGAAACGGGTGATAGCTCTGCAAATTCTGATAAGGTATTGAAAAACGGCTCAACCCTCTATGATAGTGCCATTTCAATCATTGATGCCTTGGGTGGCGAAACCAATATTGAACACGTGACAGCCTGTGCGACTCGCCTCAGAGTATCCTTGAAGGACAGTCAAATGGTTGACAAGGATGTCCTGAAAGCGATTGGAGCAACAGCAGTTCTGGATGTGAAAGATGGTATTCAAGCCATCTATGGCGGACGGGCTATTCTCTATAGCCAAGAAATCAATCAGATTTTGGGCAGAGAAGAATAGCAAGGACAATCGACCAGCTTCGGCTGGTTTTTACTTTTGAAATTTTCTGACTTCTGAAAGTAGTTTTAGGAATATGTTAGATTTTACAATTTTTGAAACTGAAACCTATTATATGGCAATATATTGAATTATTGTATCCGAGGCGTTATAATAACAATGTAAGCGCTAACTCGGATCCGTCATTGAAAGGAGAATTCATGGCTAAATTGAGTAAGGAGGCCTTGATTGAACAAATAAAACCAGGAATCATCATTTCTTGCCAAGCCCTACCAGGTGAGCCTCTGTATAGGGAAGAAGGCGGGATAATGCCCCTCATGGTTAAGGCAGCCCAGGAAGCAGGAGCTGTTGGTATTCGGGCCAACAGTGTTCGAGATATTAAAGAAATTAAAGAAGTGACCAACCTACCTATTATCGGTATTATCAAGCGGGATTACCCACCACAGGAGCCTTTTATCACAGCGACCATGAAGGAGGTCGATGAGCTGGCAGCCCTGGACATTGAGGTCATTGCACTAGATTGTACCAAGCGGGAGCGGTACGACGGTTTGACTATCGTCGAGTTTATCAAGCAAATCAAGGAAAAATACCCAGACCAGCTCTTCATGGCAGATGTTTCCACCTATGAAGAAGGTCTGACAGCCTACGAGGCAGGTATTGACTTTGTCGGCACCACTCTCTCAGGCTATACTTCTTATAGCCGTCAGGGAGAAGGACCAGATATCGAGCTAGTAGATCGATTGGTTAAGGCGGGCATAGATGTCATTGCTGAAGGCAAAATCCATTATCCGGACCAGGTTAAAACGATTCACGACCTTGGTGTGGCAGGAATTGTAGTTGGTGGGGCTATTACTCGACCAAAAGAAATCGCAGAGCGTTTTATCAAGGCTTTGCAGGCTTAAATTGTCATCAAACTCCCCACAGGGGAAAATTAAAAAAATAAAAGGAGTAGAATGATGAAAAAAATCATGCATTCATTGTTAGCAGGTGCAGCTATTTTGTCACTTGCAGCTTGTGCCAATAAGGCAAGTGACACTACCGCATCATCTGCAGCAGAGTCAGGCAGCTCTGACAAGACAGAAATCACTTGGTGGGCCTTCCCAGTCTTCACGCAAGAAAAAACAGAAGATGGTGTGGGTACCTATGAGCAAAAAATTATTGCTGCTTTTGAGGAAGCAAACCCGGATATCGATGTAAAATTGGAAACCATCGACTTCACATCTGGACCTGAAAAAATCACGACAGCTATTGAAGCGGGCACTGCGCCAGATGTGCTCTTTGACGCACCAGGTCGTATCATTACCTACGGAAAAAATGGTAAATTGGCTGATTTGAACGACCTCTTTACAGATGATTTTGTTAAGGATGTCAACAACGATAACATCATCCAAGCGTCTAAAGCTGGTGATACAGCCTACATGTATCCAATCAGCTCTGCTCCATTCTACATGGCCTTTAACAAAGCGATGTTGAAAGATGCTGGTGTTCTTGATCTTGTCAAAGATGGCTGGACAACAGATGACTTTGAAAAAGTCATCAAGGCTTTGAAAGACAAAGGCTACAACCCAGGTTCCCTCTTCTCGAATGGTCAAGGTGGTGACCAAGGTACTCGTGCCTTCCTTGCGAACCTTTACAGCGGAAGCATCACAGACCCTGAAGTAACCAAGTACACAACTGACTCAGAACAAATGATTAAAGCCCTTGATAAGGCAGCTGGCTGGATCAAAGATGGCTACATGATGAACGGTTCTCAATATGCTGGTGGTGACGATATCCAAAACTTTGCAAATGGTCAAACATCTTACACCATCCTTTGGGCACCATCTCAAAATGGTATCCAACAACAATTGTTGGAAGCATCAGGCGTAGAAGTGCTTGAAGTTCTCTTCCCATCAGAAGATGGTAAACCAGACCTTGAATACCTTGTAAACGGCTTTGCAGTCTTCAACAATGGCGACGAAGCGCGTGTAGCAGCATCTAAGAAATTCCTTCAATTCATCGCAGATGATGCTGAGTGGGGACCTAAGAACGTTGTTCGTACAGGTGCCTTCCCAGTTCGTACATCCTTTGGAGCACTCTATGATGATGAACGCATGGCAATGATTGACGAGTGGACTCAATACTACTCTCCATACTACAACACCATTGACGGTTTTGCTGAAATGAGAACACTTTGGTTCCCAATGTTGCAAGCAGTATCAAATGGCGAACAAGACGCGGAAACAGCTTTGAAAGACTTCACTGAAAAAGCGAACGCAACCATTAAATAATATTTGAAAGTTGGCTCCTTTTCTAATCCCATTTCTATCGAGGTCTAGAAAGGGAGCTCTTGCTTTCTAATTTGAAAGAATTGAGGTGTTTGCATTGCAAATCAACAAAATACGAATGCGGGAAACCATTGTTTCTTACACGTTCTTGGCCCCAGTTTTGGTATTCTTTACCGTCTTTGTCTTGGCACCTATGGTCATGGGATTTGTGACTAGTTTCTTCAACTACACCATGACGGACTTTACCTTTGTCGGCTTAGATAACTATGTGCGGATGTTCAACGATCCTATCTTCATCAAATCCTTGATTAACACCTTGGTTATCGTTGTGGGATCAGTGCCAGTCGTGATTTTTTTCTCGCTCTTTGTAGCGGCCAATACCTACCAGAAAAATGTCATCGCTCGTTCCTTCTATCGAGCAGTCTTCTTCCTACCGGTGGTTACTGGTTCGGTAGCCGTAACGGTTGTCTGGAAATGGATTTACGATCCTCTGTCGGGTATTCTTAACTTTGTTTTGAAATCAGGTGGTATTATTGAACAAAATATCTCTTGGCTTGGGGACAAACAGTGGGCCCTCTGGGCAATTGTCATCATTCTCCTGACTACATCTGTCGGTCAGCCCATTATCCTCTATATCGCTGCTCTGGGAAATATTGATAATTCCTTGGTAGAAGCAGCACGGGTAGATGGTGCCAATGAAACCCAGGTTTTCTGGCAAATCAAGTGGCCTAGCCTCTTGCCTACAACCCTTTACATTACAGTTATTACAACCATTAACTCCTTCCAGATTTTCGCGCTTATCCAGCTCTTGACATCTGGTGGACCAAACTATTCAACATCGACCCTCATGTACTATCTCTACGAAAAAGCCTTCAAGCTTTCTGAGTATGGCTATGCCAATACCATGGGTGTCTTCCTTGCAGTCTTGATTGCTATCATTTCCTTTATCCAATTCAAGGTTCTTGGAAATGATGTGGAATATTAGAAAGGAGGTCAAGATGAAAAAGAAAACCATTACCCCATTTTCAATCCTATCTTCAGTGATTTTGTTGACCTTGACTGTCCTCTTTATCTTTCCTTTCTACTGGATTATGACAGGGGCCTTCAAGTCTCAACCCCATACCATTGTCATTCCGCCCCAGTGGTGGCCAACTGAGCCAACCCTGGAAAACTTTGTCAAGTTGACTGTGCAAAACCCAGCCCTGCAATGGTTGTGGAACTCAGTCTTTATTTCCTTAGCTACCATGATTTTGGTCTGTGCGACCTCATCCTTGGCAGGCTATGTTCTGGCCAAGAAACGCTTCTACGGTCAGAAAATTCTTTTCTCTATCTTCATCGCGGCCATGGCCCTGCCTAAGCAGGTAGTCTTGGTGCCGCTGGTACGGATTGTTAATTTCATGGGTATCCACGATACGCTTGCAGCGGTTATTTTGCCACTGGTTGGCTGGCCATTCGGTGTCTTCCTCATGAAGCAATTCTCAGAAAATATCCCGACCGAGCTTTTGGAATCAGCTAAGATTGACGGTTGTGGCGAGCTATCTACCTTTTGGAATGTGGCCTTCCCAATCGTAAAACCTGGCTTTGCGGCCCTGGCAATCTTTACCTTTATCAATTCTTGGAACGACTACTTCATGCAATTGGTTATGTTGACCTCTCGTCAGAACCTGACCATTTCCCTGGGGGTTGCGACCATGCAGGCCGAGATGGCGACCAACTACGGTCTCATCATGGCGGGTGCTGCCATGGCGGCCGTACCGATCGTAACCGTCTTCCTTGTCTTCCAGAAATCATTTACACAGGGGATTACCATGGGTGCTGTGAAAGGCTGATGCTCGTCGAAAATGGCTTTGTCTCGTCGTTATGTCGTCTCGGTAAACTTTAGTTATACCTTTGACTTCCTTGCCTAGATGCCAAGCCATTTTCTTGGAGCATCCCGTTGGAGTGTTGATGAAGACTGTTTCAGCTAGGCTAAAAGAAATTTACATTGCCAAATCCCGTTGGGTTGGTTGTTCAGTCTTCGTGGGAAATAGTACGAGACTTGGTCGATTTGGTTTGACGAGTGAAAACCTCCACCGTAGCTTTTCACTCACCAAGGCTCTTAACAACGGATGATTTTGATTTTCGCAGAGTATTAAAGCAAATATAGATTAGAGGTTGTATATGATTTACGATCTGATTGAAAATATTGCAACATATAAGGGACTGGATCCGCATCTGGATCTGGCCATCGATAGTATTTTGAGTGGTGACTTCAAGACACAAGATCCTGGCAGGTACGAGCTGGCTGGGGACAAGGTTTTCTGCTTTGTTCAGGACAATCAGCTAGTGGAGCCAGGGCAGCGTTTTGAATACCATAGAAATTATGCAGATCTGCATTTTCTTCTAGCTGGTCAAGAAATGATTTCCTACGGATATGACGGTCTGGAGGACTTAGAACCTTATCAAGCCCAGTCAGATGTTGGCTTTGTGATGGCATCCAGTCAGCTTGATTTGACCATCAATGATGAGTACTTTGCCTTTTTCCTGCCAGGAGAGTCTCATTTGCCCAACCAAAAAGCGGGTGAAGGAGAACAGGTCCGCAAACTTGTGTACAAAATTTTGATAGAATAGGAGATTTCCATGAAAAAGACAGGTGGTCAGTTATTACAATCTTTATTCGATGTCAATCACCCATTTTGGAAATCGGTGGAAAAGGTCTTCACCATTTTCCTTCTGAATATTTGCTTTGTGGTGACCAGTTTGCCTGTCTTGACCTTTGGAATTGCCCGCCTAGCTCTCTTTGCCAGTTTGGACATCCTTAGAAAGGAAGGAAAAGTAGCTGTTCTTGCGACCTATCCTGTCATGGTGAAGCGGTATTGGAAACAGGGCTTGACCTTGGGTCTGCTGGAAGGTCTCTTGGTGGGAGTCTGCATCCTGAACTTATTCTTGACTTCGGGTGTGACCTCGCTGCCCATACAAATTCTGCGCCTGGTCTGCTTTGCGACCCTCATCTTTAGTCAGTTGATGATTCCCTACCTCTATCAAGTGGCCAGTCAAGTAGAATTGCCCTTGGTTCAGCTGGGCCTGACCGCCCTGATGCAGTCGGCTCGAAACCTTTGGTTGACCTTGGCTATTGTCGTGGTACTTCTGGTCCTAGTCTTTGTAGCTTTCTTCAATGGTCTGACCTTTTTGGTCGTCCTCTCATTGCTGGCTACTTTCGGCTACGCGGGCCTGGTCTATCTCTTCCTTCTTTACTATAAATCCTGAAATCTTGAAATCCTGAAAAACTGATAAATTTGAAAGGAATCTTATGTCTCATTTAGAAAAATACAAAGGAATTATCCCAGCATTTTATGCCTGTTACGGCGAAAATGGAGAAATTGATTCGCAACGTGTCAAAGAACTGACCCGCTATTTTATTGAAAAAGGAGTAAAAGGACTGTATGTCAATGGTTCTTCTGGTGAATGCATTTATCAGAGTGTGGCGGATCGTAAGTTAGTCCTTGAAGCAGTTATGGAAGAGGCGCGTGGTAAATTGACCATTATCAACCATGTGGCCTGCAACAATCTCAAGGACAGTCAAGAATTGGCCTGTCACTCTGAAGAATTGGGTGTTGATGCCATTGCGGCCATTCCGCCGATTTATTTCCGCCTGCCAGAGTACGGCATCGCTGACTACTGGAACGGCATCAGCAGTGCCGCACCAAATACGGACTTCATGATTTACAACATTCCGCAGTTGGCTGGTGTGGCTTTGACGCCAAGCCTCTACAAGGAAATGCTGAAGAATCCTCGTGTCATCGGGGTGAAAAATTCATCCATGCCAGTGCAGGACATTGACACCTTTATCAACATTGCTGGTCCAGACTATATTGTCTTCAATGGTCCAGATGAGCAATTCTTGGGCGGTCGTCTCATGGGAGCTGGCGGTGGTATCGGTGGTACCTATGGTTCTATGCCGGAACTCTTCCTGGCCCTAGATGACTTGATTGCCAAGAAAGAACTGGAAAAAGCCCGTGAACTCCAGGCTGAAATCAACCGAATTATTACGAAACTCTGCTCCGGTCACGGTCACATGTACGCTGTCATCAAGGAAGTTCTCCGCATCAATGAAGGCCTGGACATAGGATCAGTTCGGGAACCATTGTCCTCTCTTAAAGATACAGATTTGGCCATTGCCAAGGAGGCGGCGGCCATGATTACTCAAGCTAAGATAACGTTTATCAGCTAATGGAGGTGACTTATGACACGCTATTTAGCAGTAGATATAGGTGGTACCCAGATCAAATACGGACTGGTTAATCAGGATGGGAAACTTCTGGAGCAGTATAAAATGGATACCCAGGCTCACCTGGGAGGGCCACATATTCTTGCGACAGTTAAGGATTTGGTAAGAAAATACAAGGACAATTCTGATATTGCAGGTGTAGCTATTTCGTCAGCAGGAATGGTCGACCATGTTAAAGGGGAAATCTTCTACTCTGGGCCGCAAATTCCTAACTACGCTGGGACAAAATTTAAGGCTGAAATTGAGGCAACATTTGGCCTGCCTTGTGAAATAGAAAATGATGTCAATTGTGCTGGCCTGGCCGAAGGGATTTCTGGAGCAGGTCGGGACAGTCAGATTAGCCTCTGCCTGACTATTGGAACAGGCATTGGTGGCTGTCTCCTTATCGACAAGGAAATCTACCACGGATCCAGTAATGCAGCCTGTGAAGTAGGCTATCTCCCCTTGTCTGACGGGGCCTTTCAGGATATTGCTTCAACGACAGCTCTAGTTCAGCATGTGGCAGACCTGCATGGGGATAATCCATCCGAATGGGATGGGTATCGGATTTTTCAAGAAGCCAAAAATGGCAACAGCAAGTGTCAAGTGGCTATTCATCAACTAGTGGACAATCTTGGTAAGGGCATTGCAACCATTACTTATGTAGTCAATCCGGAGATTGTCATCCTAGGTGGTGGAATAATGGGGCAGAAAGAATATCTGGAACCCATGATTCAAGAAGCAATAAAACGTCATTTATTACCAAGCTTGGTTGAAAAAACAAGGATTGCATTTGCTAAACATGAAAATGCAGCTGGCATGCTAGGGGCCTTCTATCATTTTGCCCAAAAACAGGGCTTGAAAGTTGGGTGAGTCTATGATTGATACCATGTCCCTGGAGGCTATGCGTACCTATCGTGGTCGTCACGAACTTCCAGAAGATTTTGATAGTTTTTGGCAGCAACAACTAGCTGCTTTGCCAGAACTGCCAGATTATGATTTGCTTGAAAAGCCAGCTGGTTTGCTTGGTGTGACTTGTTATGAACTCTATTTTACAGGTACCAACGGTTCACGGGTCTTTGCCAAAACTATTTTTCCGGAAGCTGAACAGCCTGTGCCTGTTCTCTTCTATTTCCACGGCTACCAAGGCCAATCACCTGACTGGGCTGAATTGCTCAAGTTTACGGCAGCTGGCTACGGTGTTGTGGCCATGGACGTGCGTGGTCAGGCCGGTTGTTCCCAGGATTTGGGCCAATTTAAGGGCCTGACAGTCAAGGGGCAGGTCATTCGTGGCATGTTGCAGGGACCAGACCATCTTTTCTACAAGGATGTTTACCTGGATGTCTACCAGCTGATTAAGCTAGTGGCTGGCTTTGACTTTGTGGATGAGCACCAGCTGATGAGTTATGGGGCCTCCCAAGGTGGGGCCTTGGCTCTGGTAGCGGCCAGCCTCTATTCAGACCTATCAAAATGCCTGTCTATTTATCCTTTCCTATCGGACTTCAAGCGAGTCTTGGAATTGGGTAATAACAGCGAGGCCTATGATGAGCTCTTCCGTTATTTCAAATACTCGGATCCCTTCCATGAGACGGAGGAGCAGGTATTGCAGACCCTGTCCTACATTGACATTAAAAACTTGGCTCATTTGGTAAAATGCCCTGTGGCCATGGTGACTGGTCTAGAGGACGGAGTTTGTCCACCTTCGACCCAGTTTGCGGCCTATAACCGCCTGGAAGTTGAAAAAGAAATGAAAATCCTTCCAGACTATGGGCACGATGCCCTCAACGTCAAGGTTAATGACTATGCCTTTGATTACTTGGTGGGGACACGATTTTTAGGTGATTAATTTTTCGATACAATGAATGCAGAAACTAGGTCGTGAAAAGCCTGGTTTCTTTTGTTTTCAAGCGTCAGCTTTTATGGTAAAATGTAGGAGATTATTAGAAAAAATGAGGTTGTAGACATGTCTAAATTTTTAGTTTTTGGTCACCAAAATCCGGATACAGATGCCATTGCATCATCATATGGTTGGGCTCACTTGGAGCGCGAAGTGTTTGGTCGTGATGCGGAAGCAGTTGCACTTGGAACGCCAAATGAAGAAACAGCTTTTGCCCTTGACTATTTTGGTGTTACTGCACCGCGCGTGGTTGAGTCTGCTAAGGCAGAAGGCGTTAGCCAAGTCATCTTGACTGACCACAATGAATTCCAACAATCAATCGCAGACATCAAGGATGTGGAAGTGGCAGCTGTTATTGACCACCACCGTGTCGCAAACTTTGAAACGGCAAATCCATTGTACATGCGTTTGGAGCCGGTTGGTTCAGCATCTTCAATCGTTTACCGTGCCTTCAAAGAAAATGGTGTGACACCTCCAAAAGAAGTAGCTGGACTTCTTCTATCAGGTTTGATTTCAGATACGCTCTTGCTCAAATCTCCAACCACTCACGCAACAGATCCACAAGTTGCAGCTGAATTGGCTGAAATTGCTGGTGTGAACTTGGAAGAATACGGCTTGGCACTCTTGAAAGCAGGTACCAATCTTGCTAGCAAGTCAGCAGAAGAATTGATCGACATCGATGCAAAAACATTCGGCTTGAATGGAAATGACGTGCGTGTAGCCCAAGTCAATACAGTGGACATTGCGGAAGTCTTGGAACGTCAAGCAGAAATCGAAGCAGCTATGACAGCAGCATCAGCAGCAAATGGCTACTCTGACTTTGTTTTGATGATTACAGACATCGTTAACTCAAACTCTGAAATCCTTGCGCTTGGTAGCAACATTGACAAGGTGGAGGCGGCCTTTAACTTCAAGTTGGAAGACAACCACGCTTTCCTTGCTGGTGCCGTTTCACGTAAGAAACAAGTGGTACCACAATTGACAGAAGCGTTTAACGCATAAATACCTAGCACCTTCGGGTGCTTTCTTTATTGAAAGGAAAATCATGTCTTATACAGTAAATTTCAAAGAAGTCGAAACGATAGGCTTGGAAACAAGTCCAGTCGCAGAAGTCTTGGCCGGTCTGCGTGCCAACGAAGCCCGCTATTTCTGGAACAAATACAAGCAGGAGTTCGTGGTCTATAGCCCAGAGGAGAAGCCTGAAATCCTGCCCTTCATCGAGAAGGTCTTGGCAGAGCGGGACATGAACTTTCTATATACCCCGCTTAACGTAGCCCAGCTTGAAGTAGATGGCATTCTCTGGTCATTTGTCTTTTATGACAATGGCCTGGCTGTCAATGTCCTCTATACGCTGGAAGAAGGAGGCAAACGAGCGGTCGGTTTCAAATTGTCAGACGGCATTGACATTCCCAAAGAATTTGAAGGCAAATTCAAGTTTGCCCGCCAACGCTCCAAACTAGCTGGGGAAATCCGTGGAACTTACTTTAATGTTAAGGGTGAATATTTATAAGTTAGAATCTCAAGCAGTTGATTTTGCTTGGGATTTTTTATGCTGTTGAGACTGACTCTGTTTTAAATTAGAATTATCTGACAATTATAATCAAAGATTGACATTTACCTGCTTTTCTGTTAAGCTTGTACTATTGAAAAATGAGGTATCATGAAAAATAAAATTCTCCTAGCTGGTCTGACGGCTAGTTTAATCATTCTTTCTTTATCCATTGGCAGTCATGCCGGCTTTTCCTGGCTTGGGCTTTTTCAGGGACAGGATACGTCTAGGATCCTCTTTTGGGAATCGCGTCTTCCCAGAACTCTTGCCATTATCTTAGCCAGTGGGGCCATTTCCCTGTCGGGCTTGCTCATGCAAACCGTGTCACAAAATCCCTACGCAGCCCCCTCGACAACAGGGACGACAGAGGCAGCCCAGCTGGGTATTCTCTTGTCTTTATTTGCCTTTCCCAAGGCCACTCTCTTTCAAAAAATGAGTTTTGCCTTTCTTGCTGCCCTGCTCTTTACAACGGTTTTCATCCAAGTTATCCGGCGCTTGCAGTTCAAGGAAAAGTGGGTTCTGCCCTTGGTAGGGCTGATTTACAGTGGTATTATCGGCTCTTTTGCCCAGATGATTGCCTTTCGGTTTAACCTCATTCAGTCCATGACCGCATGGAGTCAGGGTTCTTTTTCCATGATTCAGCGCAATCAGTACGAATGGCTCTTCTTGTTGGTTTTCGTTTTGATTGCCATTTGGTACTATTCGGATGCCTTTTCGGTCATGGCTCTGGGTGAGGATGCCAGTCGGAATTTGGGTTTGCCTTACCAAGCCTATGAGACCTTGGCTCTAGCCTTGGTGTCTCTGACCTCGGCTGTGACCATGATTACGGTCGGCGCTCTGCCGTTTCTGGGCGTTATCATTCCCAATCTGGTTCGGCAGTACGCAGGCGATTATTTCAAGAAAGTCAAAGGCTTGGTGGTCATCTGGGGCATCCTCTTGGTCTTGGTCTGTGACATCTTGGCACGTTTGGTCATCTGGCCTTACGAGGTCTCAGTTTCTTTGATTTTGGGGGTGGTCGGCACCCTAGCCTTTCTCCTCATTATCTGGCAAGGAGCGCGTGCATGAACCGTATCAAACGCTCAACCTTGCTTCTGATTGGCATTTTGTCGGCCATCGCTGTTTTGGGGACGCTATTTTATCTCCTGCCAGATGGTAGCCTGCCCAATTCTTACATCCTGAACCTACGCTTGAAAAAATTGCTGGTCTATCTGGTGGTGGCTGTCATTGCTAGTTTTTCCACCTTCAGCTTTCAGGCGGTGACGGGCAATCGATTCCTGACCCCGTCTGTGCTGGGACTGGAAAGTTTCTACGTCCTTATGCAGTCTCTTTTCCTATTTTTCTTTTGGAAATGGTCGCAGGGATTGGCACCCAATTCCCTGACCGAATTTTTCATGGTGCTGGGCTTGCAGGCTGGATTTTTCTTGCTCTTGCAACCAGCTATCAAGGCACTTTTGAATAAGGGAATTGGTCTTATTCTTCTCATTTGCATGACCTTGGGAACCTTTTTCCGTAGCACATCCACCTTTCTACAAGTCTTGATGGAGCCCAATGAATACGACAAACTGCAGTCCAAACTCTTTGCCTCCTTGCAGAATGTCAATGAGGGCGTCCTACTTGTGGTGGTGGGATTGGCCATTCTGATTTGTGGTTTGCTCTACCGCAAGGGCAAGGTACTGGATACCTTTTATCTGGGAAAAGACAATGCTCGGCTCTTGGGCGTGGACGTGGAAAAGGAGCAGCAACAGCTTCTCTGGTTGGTTGCTCTGTTAGTTTCAGCCTCCACAGCCTTGGTAGGTCCCTTGTCTTTCTTGGGCTTCATTCTGGCCAATCTCACCTATCAGCTGGTCAATGATTTTCGTCATCGAACTCTCTTTTTAGTTGGCTCTCTGCTCGGCTTTGTTAGCCTTTTACTGGCTCAAACCTTGGTCGAAAGAGTCTTTAACTTCAATATCAGCATTCGGACGGTCATTGAATTGATCGGTGGCATTTTCTTCTTTTATCTCTTGTACAAGGAGCGTAATAAGCTATGATTAAAATGGAAAATATTTCCAAGAAATATGGGACCAATCCAATCTTAGACGAAATTGGTCTTAACATCGAAAAAGCTAAGTTTACCGCCTTTATCGGACCAAATGGCGCAGGCAAATCAACGCTTTTATCGCTGATTAGCCGACTTTTGCCCAAGGAGCAGGGGCTGCTCTATATCAAGGGGCAGGAAATCGAAAGTTGGGACTCGGTTGAATTAGCCAAGGAATTATCCATGCTCAAGCAAAAGGTAGATTATCAAGTCAAATTAACGGTCGAGGAGCTAATTTCCTTCGGTCGCTATCCCTACAGCAAGGGACGCTTGACAGCTGTCGACTATGAGCATATCAATCAGGCTATTTCCTATATGGAATTGGATAATTTCCGCGATCGTCCTATTGACCAGTTATCGGGGGGGCAGTTGCAGCGGGTCAACATTGCCATGATTTTGGCTCAGGATACGGAGATTATCCTCTTGGACGAGCCGCTCAATAATCTGGACATCAAGCAAGGGATTTTGATGATGAAAACCCTCCGTCGTCTGGTGGATGACCTGCACAAGACGGTGGTGGTTGTCATTCACGACATCAATGTAGCTAGCCAATTTGTCGACCAGATGGTCGCTTTTAAAGACGGCAAGGTCTATGCCCAGGGGCAACCCCATGAGGTCATGACGGAGCCTATCCTCAGCTCCCTTTATGATATGGAGCTGACCATCGCCGATATTGACGGCAAGAAAATTTGTCTCTATAAATAGAAAGGAAAAAATTATGAAACGCATCACACTCGCATTTTTAGCACTCTTTAGCATCATTGCTCTAGCTGCTTGTTCGTCAGCGGAGCAGGTCAGCACCTCTCAGGACATTACTATTCAAACCTCGACGGGTGAGACAACCGTTCCAAGTAATCCCCAAAAGATTGTGGTTTTGGACTACGGTGTGGCTGACAGCCTGCGTGCCCTTGGCAAGGAAGACACTATCGTCGGGATGCCAAAAGACAGCCTGCCAACCTATTTGAAGGACTTGAAGGATAAAAAAGAGATTACAAACGTTGGTAATCTGCGCGAAGTCAACCTTGAAACGGTTGCGGAGTTGGAACCGGATTTGATTATCCTGTCCAGTCGTACGCAGGACCAGCAGGCAGAGTTTGAGAAAATTGCGCCAGCTATATACTTTGAGAACTCTACTTCTGATTATTTGAACTCTGTCAAGACCAATGCTACTGAATTGGCAAAACTCTTCGGAGACGAGGTAGTCAAAGAAGCTGAAAGCAAGCTGGCTGATATCGACACACTTGTTCAAACGGCTCAAGACAAAAACAAGGACACTCAATTGACCACTCTAACTGTCCTGCTCAATGAAGGCAGTATGGCAGGCATTGCTCCAGACGGCCGTTATTCCTTTATTTATAAGACATTGGGCTTTCAACCAACTGACCTCAAGCTGAAAGAAAACACCCAAGGAAATCAAGGCAGAAGTCACGGTTCCAGCCTGAGCTTAGAGAGTGTCAGCCAGATCAACCCAGACATCATCTTTGTTGTTGACCGCACCCTGGCCATCGGTGGCGACGATACGCAAAATTCGGACATTCTCAACAACGCCCTCATCCAGGATACCAATGCTGGTAAGAACAAGAAAATCATCACGCTGACACCAGACCTCTGGTACCTGTCAGGTGGTGGTCTTGAGTCAACCAAGCTTATGTTTGAAGAAGTAGTTGCTCATCTTGAAAAATAAAATGCTCGACTAGAACATCAAATATAATAGAAAAAACTAGCTTTTCCAGGCTAGTTTTCTTTGTCTTTCTTATCGCTTGGTCCTCTCAACCAGTCGTTCCAATCCGGGAATTTGAAGTTGGGTACTCTGAGAAAATCGTCCGGCTGGACCTTCCTTCTATCGTTCACATAGTTTTCTGTGTTGTTTTTAAAACCAGGAACCTTCAATTCAGGACTAGGAAAATGGAGGGAGAACTGAGGCAATTTGAAATTGGTATGAGGAAGGTTTTGGTAGATGCCTTCCAGCCAGATTTTATAGCGGGTGTCAATTAGTAAGCGGCTCAATTTGTCCAACATCTGGGCCTTTTCATCTGGCAATTCCTTGCGCAGTCGGTCGATTTCCTGCAATTTTTGGAGGGGGTTGACGGTCAAGTCCGCTAGTTTTTCAATACCAGCCTCCATGATGAGCCCGAAGAAGAGGTCGAAAAATTCCTGTAATTCCTCCTCTGTCAGGCTGGCTGTCCAGGTTTTGAGGGTTTGGTCAACCTGCAAGCTATCCTCTGTTAGTGCTGGAGCAGGCTTGAAGTCGTTGCCGTTAATTTCCCAGGAAAAGCTAATATGCTGGAGGAGACCAATGGTATTGCTCTGGACGATTTGAACATGGTCAGGAGTTTCCAGCATCATACCGACCACAGAATTTTGCGGGATAATGGGGTGGATCCGATCAGCAAGCATCAGGTAGCTCGGACTTTCCAGGTGTTTCTTATGGAGTCCAGGAGCATCGTAGGGATAGACCTGTAAAATCCGTTCCTGCAAGTCAGCCGCAAGCTTGCTGCTGGCATAGAGTGCCAGGTTGCCCCCCTTGGAGTGACCAGAGATATAAAACAGTCCTGGCTGGCTCTCTATCAGCCCTTCCAAGTATTCCTTGGCGGACTTTTGGGCAGGAATCTCCTCCATGTAGGTCATGTGGAAATCTTCCTTCCAGCCGATAATGGTATCATCTGTCCCCCGGAAGCAGGTGACAATGGTCTGCCGGTCTAGGCGGTAGCTGATGACCGCAAACTGTTTCTGCAGGTCCAATTCATATTGGTCGACATAGGCAAAGGCCCGTAGATGCTTGAAGCGCTTGGCCTGGGCTAGCAACTGAAACATGGCTAGTCGGCTCTTTGTCACCATAGAAAAAGGTGGGAATTCATCCTGGTATTTAGCTGCGAAATCTTCTGCTAATTGGTCGATTCGGACGCCTTTTTCAGTAAAGTCAGCTGGGACTAGACTGTCGAAGGGCAGATAGGCTAGCTCGGTCAGGGCCAAAATATCTAGCTTATTGAGCGGCCGATCATAAAAACTATCGAATTGACTTTCTTTTAGGTAATCAAGTAGGTTTGCCATAGTAGTCTTAGTATAGCGGATATTGTGGAAAATGACAAATTTGAAAGGTTTCTGGAGCGATTTTACGATATAATAATAGTATAGCCAAGGAGGTCCCTATGCAAAAGATTCTATTGATAGAAGACGATAAGGTCATCAGCCAGCTGGTGGCCAAGAATTTACGAAATTGGAGCTATGAGGTGGAGGAAGTGGCTGACTTTCAGGATATTCTCAGCCAGATTGACCGCTTTCAGCCACACTTGATTCTCCTGGATATCGGTTTGCCCTTTTTCAACGGTTACTATTGGTGCCAGGAAATTCGCAAGACCTCCCGCATTCCGATTATGTTTTTGTCCTCTCATGACCAGCCCATGGACATTGTCATGGCCATTAACATGGGGGCTGATGATTATGTGACCAAGCCCTTTGAGATGACGGTCCTCTTGGCCAAGATACAAGGCCTGCTCCGTCGGACCTATGATTTTGTTGGTGAGCAGAGCCTGCTCTGGTTTGGAGAGATTTCCCTTGACCTTAAAACCATGCAGGTTCAGTACGACCAGAAGGTGGAGGAGTTGACCAAGAACGAATTTCAGATTTTGCGGGTTCTTTTCGAGCATGGTCAGGAAGTGGTCAGCCGGGAGGAGCTCATGCGCCAGCTCTGGAATAGCGATATTTTCGTAGATGACAATACCTTGTCTGTCAACATGGCCCGCCTTCGGAAGAAGTTGGATGAACTGGGGCTACCGGGCTTGATTGCTACCAAGAAAGGGGTCGGCTACGGCCTGGTGAAAGCTCATGACTAGAGAAGATTATCGGCTCTTTCTGACCAGCTGGATCCGCCACCGCCTGCCCTATCTCCTGGCCTACCCGGCCCTGGCCCTCTTCATCTACGGCCTCAGTTACCTCTTTGAGCTGGACCGCCCCCTCATCTCCTATGGTCTCTTGCTCCTGAGCCTGGTCTGGCTCTTGGCATTAGGCTGGGACTTGTTGGCGGATGTTTCTCGCTTTGGTAAATACTGGCGTGGCCAGCAGGCGGCATCAGGCAGCCCAGCAGAGCGGTATTTGCAGGAAAAGGTCCAGCAGTTAGAAGCCCAAAACAAGCTCTTGCAGGAGCAGCAACTTCAAGCCAAGACCGAATTGGACGACTACTATACCCTCTGGGCCCACCAGATGAAGATTCCTATCGCTGCCAGTCAGCTCCTGGCCAAGGAAATCGACCAGCCAGACATCCGTTACCAGCTGGAAAATCAACTTTTCAAAATCGAGCAATACACAGGTCTGGTCCTCAATTATCTCCGCCTGCAATCCTTCCATGACGACCTGGTTATTGAGCGGGTGGACCTGGAAGAACTGGTCAAGAGCCTGATTAAAAAATATTCCCTCTTTTTCATCCAGGCCAGAACCAAGCTGGATTTGGGAGACCTATCGCGAGTCCTAAAGACAGACAAACGCTGGCTGGGTCTCTTGATTGAACAAGTCCTCTCCAATGCCCTCAAATATTGTGAGAATGGGACCATTTCCATTTTCCTAGACGGTCATGACCTGGTCATTCGAGATACGGGTCTGGGGATTGCGGAGAGTGACCTGCAGCGGATATTTGAGCGTGGTTTTTCAGGTTTCAACGGTCGTAGAACCCAACAGTCTTCGGGCCTTGGGCTTTATCTCTCTAAGAAAATCGCTGCGGAGCTGGGCTATTCCCTCACCCTAAAATCCAAGCTAGGCCAAGGCACTGAAGTTCGGATTGGGATAAAAGAGACAGAACTGGCCTTGGATTAAGTGACAATTTTGTAAGGCAAATGAAAGTTTGGGCTATGGCAGGTCTTGGGTTGAAACTGTAAAATGGGATTATAAAAATAAGAACTTGTATTCACAGTTCGGTACCTGATTTAAGGATAGTTTGCTGTCCCTCATAGCCCTTGATTAGCAAAAACTATCACTTATCTCAATGACCGCACTTGTGAATACAGTTTCCAAAGGAGAAGTATCATGGTTCTACTAGACGTGCAACATGTACAAAAGATTTATAGTTCTCGGTTTATGGCGGGGCAGGTCGAGGCTCTCAAGGATATCCATTTTACGGTGGAGGAGGGCGAATACCTGGCCATCATGGGTGAGTCAGGTTCTGGTAAGACCACCCTGCTCAATATCCTGGCAACCCTGGACAAGCCCACTCAGGGGAAGGTCCTGCTCAAGGGGGTGGATACTCAGGCTATCAAGAGTAAGGAGGCGTCTGCCTTTCGTCGGGAGAAACTGGGCTTTGTCTTTCAGGATTTCAACCTGCTGGATACCTTGTCTGTCAAGGACAATGTCCTCCTGCCCTTGGTCCTGTCCCAGTACCCGATTGATGAGATGAATAAGCGGCTGGTCCATACCCTAAATAGTCTGGAAATTGCGACCTTGCAGGACAAGATGCCCTACGAGATTTCCGGTGGTCAGCAGCAGCGGGTAGCGGTGGCGCGTGCCATTATTACCCGACCGGATTTACTGCTGGCGGATGAGCCGACAGGAGCCCTAGATTCCAAGTCATCTGCCACTTTGCTGGACATTTTTGAGCAGATTAATCAGGCAGGGCAGACCATTCTCATGGTGACACACTCCGTTGCGGCAGCCAGCCGGGCCAAGCGGGTCCTCTTTATCAAGGACGGCATCCTCTACAATCAAGTCTATCGTGGCGACCGGACTAGCCAGGAAATGTATCAGGTTATTTCAGATACTCTGACCCTAATGGCGAATCGAGGTGAGTAATATGCTGGGACTAAGTTTACGATTGGCCCTGACCAATCTGCGGAAAAACCACACTATCTACCTGCCCTATGCCATCATGACCGTCCTGTCCACCGCCATCTCCTATATCTTCGCCTCCCTGGCCTTTCATCCCCAACTTGGCCAAGTCAAGGGGGCCAACGGAGTCATCCAGGTGCTGGGCTTTGGCATGATTGTGGTCATGATTGCTGTAGCCATTATGATTATCTACGCCAACGGCTTTGTCATGAAACAGCGGTCCAAGGAGCTGGGTCTCTACAGCATCCTAGGTCTGGAGAAAAAGCACCTGCTCTTCATGAATTTCCTGGAAAATCTAGTCTTTTCCCTCCTGTCCATCTTCCTAGGCTTACTTTTGGGAATGGCCTTGGACAAGCTATTTTATGCCATTCTCCTCAAAGCCATGCAAATGCCAGTGATTCTTGTGTCCACATTTCAGCTGTCAAATGTCTTTCTGGTGACAGCCTATCTCCTGGCTATCTTCTTCCTGGTCAACCTATTTAACGCTGGCAAACTTGGCATGACCGACTCGCTCCAGCTGGTCAAGGATAGAAAGAGCGGAGATAAGAAGAACAAGTTCCTCTGGCTTCAGACCCTAGTTGGTTTGGGCTTGCTGGTGGCAGGTTATACCATTGCACAGACAGTGACATCGCCGATCAGTGCCATTCCAGGTTTCTTTGGAGCGGTTTTGCTGGTCATTCTCGCCACCTATCTGCTCTTTAATGCAGGCATCATCAGCTGGCTCCATTGGCTGAAAAAACGCCAGACCTATTACTACAAGCCGGCTAACTTCATTTCGATTTCCAATCTGGTCTTCCGCATGAAGAAGAATGCCATGGGTCTTGCGACCATTACTATCCTATCTACCATGTTTCTAGTGACCCTGGTTGGGGGACTCAATATTTATATCGGTGGGAAGGATTATGTGAACAAGCAAAATCCCCATGATTTCTCCTTGGATGTAGGAATTGTGAATCAGCTTGAACAGGACCAGGTACCGGCATTGGCAGATCAGCTGATGGAAAATACAGGCATAGCAGTCAAGGACCGTGTGCGCTACGACTACAAGGAAGTTCAACTTTCTAAGGTGACCGACCAGACCCTGCAGGTCCTGTCAGAAGAAGAGGTTGCACAGATTGGTTTTGAGGATGATTTTGGCTATGCAGCCATTTTGGATGAAGCAACCTATCAAGAAATGACAGGTCAGTCTCTGGGGCTAGGTTCGGACCAAATCGCTATCTTTAGCCCAATGACTACTTTTACAAGTGGTCAAATACTATCCTTTGCCAATAAAGACTGGCAGGTTGGTCAGGTTTTCAGCAAAAACCCAGTGGAGGGGCATATTCCATTTCATCTTTCAGAAGTTCTGCCCAAATTTCTTATCCTAATCGTCAAGGACAGGAATAGTATAGAGGTTGACGGGATTGAACATACCTATCTAGGTTATACATCTAGTCTATCGGAAGAAGAGCAGGTTGCAGTCCAGGAATTATTCCTTTCAAGCACTTTTGAAAATCAGCTTTGGTCAGATAGTTTAACAGATGGTTTTTCATCCATTAGTTTAGGTTATCGCGCTTGGAGCATACGGAATTACTTCAGCTTTGCGGGTTCGCTCTTCTTTATCGGCCTGCTCCTGTCACTAGTCTTTCTCATGGCGACAACCCTGGTTATCTACTTCAAGCAGATTTCAGAGGCTCACGAGGACAGAAGTCGCTTTGTCATCATGCAAAAGGTCGGCCTTGACGAGCTACAAACCAGACAGTCCATTCGCAAGCAATTGCTGACAGTTTTCTTCCTGCCTATCCTACTTGCCTTTGTCCATCTATCCTTTGCCTACAAGATGCTATCGTCTATCTTGTTGTCTATCGGTGTGGTCAATGCAGAGCTGATACTGCAAGTGACTCTGGCTATCTGTGTGGGCTATCTGCTGGTTTATCTGCTAATCTATGCTATTACCACAGGAGCCTATAAGAAAATCATTCACCTGTAAACTTGGGGGCAACCTCAAGTTTTTTATTTTTAAATTTTTTGAAAATCTTCACTAATTTGCTTTACATACTAGTTGAGTTGTGTTACACTATAGATACAATCTAATAGGTAAAACAAACTAGTAGGGCATTGTGAAAACGAGTCAAATAATTGGGATCATTTTTATTGTGAATGCATTTGTTGTAGGTTTTCTTACGAAATCGTGGCTTATAGGTATTCCAATGGCGGTCGTTGGTCTGTGTTACCTAACAGACCTTGTTTCAGATGATGAAAAAAAGTGGAGAATCTTGTGAGAGAAACGCAATTATTAAAAGGTGTCTTGGATGGCTGTGTATTACAAATTATCAGCCAGAAGGAGATTTATGGCTATGAATTGGTCCAAAAGCTAAGACAGTCAGGATTTGAAAACATGGTTGGCGGTACAGTTTATCCCCTCTTGCAAAAATTAGAGAAGCATGGTTATATCCTTGGAGAGATAAAACCATCTTCGGATGGGCCCGATAGGAAGTATTTTTATCTGACAGACCAGGGCAAAGTTTATTTAGAAGATTTCTGGAGCCAATGGACGGAATTGGTTCAAAAGGTTCAGTGATTGAAAGGAGAGTAGGATGTTGAAGCACATGGAATACCGTAAGCAAATTGAGGTGATTGAAGACCAACTGACCAAGGAAAATAAGGAGTATATGGGCCGAATCAATGGCTACATGATGATTACCTCGATCTTCCACAGGCAGGAAGAAGCTGTGACTGCCCAGCTTTTATCCATTTACCAAGATGTTCTGGAAGCCCAAAAAGCCGGGCTTTCGGCCGAGGAATTCTTAGGAAAAGATAGCAAGCAGATGGCGGATGATTTGTTGAACTATTTGCCTCCGATTGGAGTCAAGGAAGTTGGTCGCCTGGCAGGGCTTGTCTGGCTGGTATACGTCGGCAGTCAATTTCTTATTGAATTCGCAGGATCAGGCACAGTCCAATTTAACTGGTTAGCTCTGGTGTGTGATAGTTTGCTGGCCTTTCTATTGCCGGCTGGCATCATGCTCTTGTTACGGAACTTGATTTACCAAACTTCTAAGCTGAAGATTTGGGCGACCTATATTGGTTTTCCACTGGTCTATGTAGCAATTTTGGTCGGTCGTTTCATCCTATTGCCGGATGGTACAGACATCTCTTTGACTGGTTGGACAAGCCTGATTCCAGTCCTCCTCATTGGTCTCGCTCTGCTATTCTTCCAAAAGGAAAAGTTGGTCCGCTATGTCTTTTTACCGACTTATCTTTTTATAGTGTTGAGCGGAGTCGTACATATGACTATGACCGTTCCGGTTTGGCTTAATCTGATTTTGCTCATTCTGCCAGCTATGGCCTTTTGGATTGGAACTGCGGTTTTGTTGGTGAGAAAGAGACAGTAAAGGATTGATATTTTTGGTATAATAAAGAAAAATAGGAGGTGCCTATATGGAGTTTGAGGAAATTCTTCGCATCGAAGACGATTTGCAACGCAATGATGCCTTGTATTCTGTTTTTAACGAGGATGAGCGGTTGGTCAGTCAAGCTGGACAGGTTGAATTTTTGACAACTTTTCGTGAGTTGGAAAAGTATGTGACGGACCAGTCTAAAATATTGGACATCGGAGCAGGGACGGGAGTTTATTCTTTTCCTCTTGCAAAGATTGCTAGGGAAGTAGTCGCACTAGAGCCTGCTACTCGAAACTACCAAAGATTGACAGAAAAGATTGCGGCTAGCCAGCTAACCAATCTAGAAGCCCAGCAGAAAAGCTCCTTGGAACTGGAAGAGTTTCCCAGCGGATATTTTGACATCGTTTTACTGTTCGGACCGCTCTACCACCTATCGCAAGTAGCAGACCGTGAGGAGACCCTCCGCCAAGCCAAGCGACTTCTGGCACCAGGAGGCAAGCTGTTCATCGCTTTTATCAATCATGACATGATACCGATGACAGAAACTGCTCGCAATCCCTACTATCTAACGGCTCAAGACAGCGGTTTTCAGGCAGAGAAAGGACGCGTCAAGAATAGGCCTTTTGTGTTCTTTACCCTGAAGGAGTGTCAAGAAATGCTGGAACAAGCTGGTCTGTCTATTCTTTCTATCCTTGCCACTGACGGATTTGCTGAAATGCTGGCTCCCCAGATCAATGCTATGGACCAGAGGACCTATCAGACCTATCTGGACTGGCATTTTGCTCACTGCAAGGATTCCCATTTACTCGGAGACAGCAACCATTTTCTATTTATTTGCCAAACAGACGAATTCACAAAGGAGTAAACCATGACATTTGAAGAGATTTTACCGGGCTTAAAAGCCAAGAAAAAGTACGTACGCACAGGCTGGGGCGGAGCGGAGAACTACGTCCAGCTCTTTGACACCATCGAGGTCCACGGGCAAAAGCTGGAGGCGACGCCCTATTTCCTCATCAACGTGACCGGCGAGGGTGAGGGCTTTTCCATGTGGAGCCCGACCCCCTGCGACGTTCTAGCGACCGACTGGGTAGAAGTCCATGACTAAGACAGCCCTCATTACCGGCGTTTCCAGCGGCATTGGTCTAGCACAGGCTAAGATTTTTTTGGAAAATGGCTGGCGTATCTTCGGGATTGACCAGGCCAGCAAGCCTGATTTGGCAGGCGATTTCCACTTTCTACAGTTAGACCTGACAGGCGATTTATCGCCTGTATTTGACTGGTGTCAGGAAGTTGATTTGCTCCTTCACACGGCTGGCGCTTTGGACGATTATAAGCCTCACTTGCAAGTCACCGATGAAGCATTAGAGCAACTCTTCGCCGTCAACTTTTTCTCGGTGACTAGACTGACCCGCCCCTATTTGGAAAAAATGGTGGCTAGAAAATCGGGGACCATCATTACCATGTGTTCCATTGCCTCTAGTCTGGCTGGTGGCGGCGGTTCTGCCTATACAGCCTCCAAGCACGCTTTGGCAGGTTTTACCAAGCAGTTGGCATTGGACTATGCCAAGGACAAGGTCCAGGTGTTCGGCATTGCACCGGGCGCGGTTCAGACAGGTATGACGGCTGCCGATTTTGAACCGGGAGGCTTGGCGGATTGGGTAGCAGACCAGACCCCTATCGGACGCTGGTCCCAACCCAGCGAAATCGCAGAGCTGACCTTCATGTTGGCTACTGGCAAACTTGCCTCCATGCAAGGCCAGATAATTACCATTGATGGTGGTTGGAGTTTGAAATGATGAAAAATGTTTTACTAGGCTTGGTCAAGACCATGCTTGTTCCCATAGTCTTGTTGCTAATTACAAAATTCTGGTGGGGCTGGCCCAGCGCCTTGGTTTATTTGCTCATTTTGAATGCCTATCTGATGTCATTTTATCTGTTTGAAGTGCCAAAGCAGCAGTTGAAAAAGAAGTTGGCATTTATCCGATCGGCGCTCTGGTGTCAGTTGATTTTCTTGGCTTTCTTTCTCACCATTGGTCTGCCCAATCGACATGGTCAGACCAGTGAGAGTTTTTGGCAAATGGCCCATCCTGTCAAATTTCTAATCATTGGTTGGGCAGTAGCCAGCGTCATCAGTCTGCTCCTATGGAAGAAAAAGGAAGAAGGTCAGTCATGAAATGTATCGCCTTGGTATTTGAAGATTTTGAAACCTTGGATTTATTTGGTCCGGTGGAATTGTTGGCTGGTATTCCAGCTATTAACTTTTCCTATCAGTCTCTAGCTGGTGGGCTAGTCCGCAATCGTCAGGGGGTAGAAATACTGACTCAGCCTCTTGATTTGACTAGTCCTATTGACGTTTTGCTCCTACCGGGTGGTCGGGGAACCCGTACCTTGGTTGAAAATGAAGCCTTCTTGACCAGCTTAGGACAACTGGCTGAGCAGGCATCATTTGTTTTGTCTGTTTGCACTGGCAGCGCCCTCTTAGCAGAAGCGGGTCTGCTCGATGCTAAGGAGGCGACCAGCAATAAACTTGCTTTTGACTGGGTGACCAGTCAAGGATTAGCTGTCAACTGGAATAGACAGGCGCGCTGGGTCCATGATGGGAAGTATTATACTTCTTCAGGTGTCTCCGCGGGAATGGATATGGTGCTCGGTTTTGTGCGGGACCAATTTGGTCAGGAATTGGCTGAGCAGATTGCCCGACAGGCAGAATATCATTGGCAGGATGACCCAGACAGGGATGATTTTGCTCCTGCCGGGTAATTTGGAAACAAGCAGCTTGGCCGTTGAACTCAGTCTTGAGAAGGTAGAGATTTATTTGGGATGAACTGGTTGCTGCGTAGAGGGCAGATTATCAATAGTTAGAGTTTTGAAATAGGAGAAGATATTTATGCTAGAAACAGCGCGTTTATTGCTCCGTCCTTGGACGGTGGATGATGCGGAGGATCTCTTTGTTCTGGCCTCGGACCCAGAAATCGGACCGCGTGCAGGCTGGCCAGCCCACCAATCCTTAGAAGAAAGTCGGAATATCATCGAAACGGTCTTTGCTCAGTCAGGAACCTATGCTCTTGTGGATAAGGTTTCCGGCAAACCTGTCGGTGCCATCGGTTTGATGATTGGCGGTGGTAGTAAACTGACGACTTCGGACAAGGAAGCGGAGCTGGGCTACTGGCTAGGACGTGATTACTGGGGACAAGGTTTGGTTCCAGAGGCAAT
Organism: Streptococcus sp. A22; assembly: GCF_043674215.1. Lineage (NCBI taxonomy): Bacteria > Bacillati > Bacillota > Bacilli > Lactobacillales > Streptococcaceae > Streptococcus > Streptococcus sp. A22. The sequence continues at coordinate 5,876 of NZ_JBIMJQ010000019.1, read as the reverse complement.
CCGAAAACTGCTCTGCCATGCCTTTGAAACCCTAAAATTAGAAACTGTCTGGTGTGGCTATTTTGAGGGCAATGAGCAATCCAGGCGTGCCCAGGTCAAGTGTAGTTTTACCTATCAGCACAAGATGGAGAATGTCGAGTGCCCGCTGATTGGTGAGTTTCGGACGGAGCATGTGACCCGTCTGACCAGAGCTAGTTGGCTAGAAAGTAAAGAAAAATAATGATTCCAACACAATTATGGCAAGAATACTTGACAGTCAATCCGCAGGCGGGCCCTGAGCCAGAGGCTTGGGCTTTTGGTGCGGTACCAGATGAATTAGCAGACCTAGTGGCGCGTGGAATCAAGACGGCAACCAGCTCTGCTTACCCACTTTACGAACTAGAAGGGGAGGAGATTCCACAGACTGGTGGTTACGACATCATTCTGGATAGCCAAGGTAATGCCGTTTGTATTATTAAAACGACAAAAGTTTATGTCACCCCTTTTTCGCAGGTTTCGGAAGAACATGCTTGGAGAGAGGGCGAGGGTGATCGTAGTCTGTCCTATTGGCGTCAGGTTCATGAGGAACTCTTCACCATTTGGCTGGAAGAGGTAGGTCTGACCTTCACTGAAGATATGCTGGTGGTCTGCGAAGAATTTGAATTAGTCTATCCCAAATAGAGAATATATCCGAGTTTGTAGACAAAGTCCCGACTTAGGGCTCACTCCGCTCGCAAAATAAACTTAATTTTTATTTTTCTTAGCAGAGCTACTCAGTTTATTTAACCAGAGTTTAGTTTGTCTACGTTCTGTATTTCCTTGTATTTTTTTGTTGATTTGATATAATAAACATAAATAAAAGATTCACAAGGAGGTCTTTATGGACAAAGAAAAAGTGCTTGGTTTGTTGGACCAGTTGAAACCCATACTGGCTGGTAAGGCAGAGTCAATCGGTGCTGAAACGGCAGAACAGCTGACTGCAATCCTTGACCAGACTCGGGCTGAAGTAGTGCAGGGCGAGGGGATAGCTCTGGGAATAAGTTTGCAGGGCTTGGTTCAAGCTGTTTCCAATGCTAGTCTATCGGGAACAGAACTGCGTTTCACAGACGAGGAAAAATCTGTCTGGGAAGAACTAAAAAGCTTGACAGATAAGGAACGGACAGATATTTTTCGAGGTGTCCACTTGTTTTAACTGTCGGCCAGGAGGATGACCAGATGAAGCGATTATTGATGATGATAGTTATATTTTTGTCCGTCTTTGGTGTGTTTTTCGGACTGCTCGATTTACCAGATAATTGGTTCACTATGTTACTAGCAGTTTTTAGTGCCACTTTGTTATCCGAACTGGACTATAGAAAATGGCTCCATAAATTCTAAAGAGGTTTCGACCTCTTTTTCTTTATCCAATGCAGACTTGATTTTTGCTCTGCCATTTTCCAAAACAATCAAAATTTGCTATAATGGTAGCAGTATCTATGAAAAGAGAGTAAATCATGAGCAATAATTATGCAATTATCCTAGCGGCGGGCAAGGGAACCCGTATGAAGTCAGACCTGCCAAAAGTTCTCCATAAGGTGGCAGGCATCACCATGTTGGAGCATGTCAAGCGAGCTGTGGATGCTGTCAATCCTGCCAAGACCGTGACAATTGTGGGTCACAAGGCAGAATTGGTCCAAGCGGTCCTTGAAGGTCAGTCCGAGTTTGCCCTGCAATCAGAGCAGTTGGGAACAGGCCATGCAGTCATGATGGCGGAGCCAGCTCTAGCAGGTCTTGAGGGCCAGACTTTGGTTATCGCAGGTGACACACCTTTGATTACGGGTGAGAGCTTGAAAAATCTGATTAACTTCCACATCAGTCATAAGAACGTGGCGACGATTTTGACTGCTCAGGCGGACAATCCTTTTGGCTACGGCCGCATTATCCGTAACGCTGACGGCGAAGTTCTGAAAATCGTTGAGCAAAAGGATGCCAGCGATTTCGAACAACAGGTCAAGGAAATCAATACAGGTACCTATCTCTTTGACAACAAGCGTCTCTTCGAGGCTCTCAAGGATATCAACACGGACAATGCCCAAGGGGAATACTATTTGACCGATGTTATTTCTATTTTCCGTCAGGCTGGTGAGAAGGTCGGGGCCTATATCCTCCGTGATTTTGATGAGAGTTTGGGGGTCAATGACCGTATTGCTCTTGCGACGGCGGAAGCTGTTATGCGCAAGCGGATCAATGAAAAACACATGATCAACGGCGTAACCTTTATCAATCCAGATGCGACTTACATTGACATTGACGTAGAAATCGGTGCGGAGGCAGTCATCGAGGCCAATGTTGTCCTCAAGGGCGCAACGACCATCGGTGAGCGGACAGTTTTGACCAACGGCACCCGAGTTCGTGATTCCAAGATTGCAGCGGATGTGGTTATTACAAACTCCGATATTGAAGAATCTGTCATTGAAACAGGCGTGACAGTGGGGCCATTCGCCCATATCCGTCCTCAGTCCATTCTTGGTAAAGATGCCCACGTCGGCAACTTTGTTGAAGTTAAAGCTACGACAATCGGTGAACAGTCCAAGATTGGTCATCTGACTTATCTCGGTAATGCAACCATCGGAAAAGATGTCAACGTCGGTGCTGGTACGATTACAGCCAATTACGACGGGCAACACAAGTACCAGACAGTGATTGGTGATGGTGTATTTGTCGGCTCAAACTCAACCATCATTGCACCGGTAACTGTTGGCGATAATGCCCTCCTAGCAGCAGGTTCAACCATTACCAAAGATGTTCCGACGGATTCGATTGGAATCGGTCGCGGTCGCCAGGAAAATAAAGAAGGCTCTGCCAAACGTTTTCCTTTCCACCCTAGTCAAAAGTAGGAGTTTTTCATGAACTTTGAAGAAAAAACTATTGAGCGGACAGAGATTTTTAAGGGCAAAATTTTTGACGTCGTTGTCGATGATGTTGCCCTGCCAAATGGCGGAACCAGCAAGCGTGAGCTGGTTTTCCACAAGGGAGCAGTCTGTGTGCTAGCTCTGACAACGGAAAGTAAGATTATCTTGGTCAAGCAGTATCGCAAGGCCATTGAACGCGCTATTTATGAAATCCCCGCTGGCAAGCTGGAACTGGGTGAAGAATTTACACAAGAAGATGCAGCCCTGCGAGAATTGGAAGAGGAAACCGGCTATCGGACAGACAAGCTGACCCTCTTGGCAGACTTCTATTCTGCTATTGGTTTTTGTAACGAGCGCATCTATCTTTATCTGGCTGAAAATCTGGTCAAGGTAGAAAATCCCCGTCCCATGGATGAGGACGAGGTCATCGAGCTCTATGAAGTGACCTTAGATCAGGCCCTGGACTTGGTGGCAAGTGGTGACATTTGCGACGCCAAGACCATCATGGCCATTCAATATGCACAACTAATGAGAAAGTAGGTCTAAACATGGGCAAGTCCCTGTTGACAGATGAAATACTAAAACGATTTAAGAAGGGTCAGAAACTGGAAGATACCAGTCAGTTTGGCCATTATAATCCGGATAAGGAAGTCTATTTGGAACCAGATGATTTTCAGGACTATCTGGACGAGGAAGGATACGAGGGCTATGTAGAAGGGCATACCATCCGCATCCCTGTCCAACCCTCGGTTGTTAAAAGTAGACGGATTGAGACCAATAAGCGCGAAGCCTTTCGCAGCAAGGTCAATACAATCTTGTTTTGGGTAGTGATTCTTGTTCTTCTGTTTATCGTAGCGGTTATTTTTTGGTAGGAGAGATTATGAAATTTGGAATTATCGCAGCCATGCCCCAGGAACTCAAGGTTTTGGTGGACTATTTGCAGGAGCCAGTCGAGACAGAAGTGCTTGGCAGAACCTATTATCAAGGCAAACTTGGCCAGCATGAGGTAGTTTTGGTCCAGTCAGGCATCGGTAAGGTCATGTCAGCCATGTCGGTGGCCATTTTGGTGGACCGCTTTGAGGTTGATGCCATTGTCAATACAGGATCGGCTGGTGCAGTGGCAGAGGGCATTTCAATCGGTGATGTGGTAGTGGCTGACAAGTTAGCCTACCATGACGTGGATTTGACAGCCTTCGGCTATGCTTATGGGCAAATGTCAGGGCAGGAACTGTATTTCCCGGCTGACCAGGCCTTGCTTGAGAAGGTGACAGCCGTTTTGGCAGAGCAGGAAATCGACAGCCATGTGGGTCTGATCGCAACAGGAGACAGTTTTATTGCAGGTGCTGATAAGATTGCGGCCATCAAAGGACATTTTCCAGAGGTCCTTGCTGTTGAAATGGAAGGAGCCGCCATTGCCCAGGCAGCAGTCAATCTGAGCAAGCCTTTCTTGGTCATTCGTGCCATGAGCGACACGGCTCAAGGCGATGCTAATATTACCTTTGATGAATTTATCATCCAGGCAGGCGAACGTTCTGCCAAGACATTGATTGCCTTTTTGGAGAAAGATTAAAACCCAGTCGTCGACTGGGTTTTGGTCTATTCTGTCGGGAAGGTGTAGTCTTTCAGGATTTCGATGCTTTCGATTTTCACATCTGTTTTGGGTTTGTCGTTTTCGCCGGTTTCTACAGCGGCGATTTTATCCACAACGTCCATGCCTTCGGTAACTTGACCAAAGACGGTGTGCTTGGTATCCAGGTTTGGATTGCCCCCGTTTTTGTAGGCTTGTAGGATTTTTTCAGGATAGCCTGCGCCAGCCAATTGACCGGACATATCGGTTGTGTTTTGGTTGATGAAGAACTGGCTGCCGTTTGTCCCCGCGCCAGCATTGGCCATGGAAAGAGAGCCACGGATATTGTAGAGGAAGGCAGAAATTTCATCCTTGAAACCATAGCCGGCATCCTTGGTCGTCCCCTTGCCAGCCCAAATGGACTCGCCACCGGTACCATTGCCCAGGGGATCTCCGCCTTGAATCATAAAGTCCTTGATAACCCTGTGGAAAATCGTACCATCGTAGTAGCCTTCTTTGGCGTGGGTCAGGAAGTTTTCCACCGTCATAGGGGCCAATTCAGGGAAGAGCTTGATGGTGATGTCTCCCTCGGTTGTTTTTATCTTGACCAGGGCCTCATTGTCAGCAACCTCTGGGCTCAACTGTGGAAAAACGGCGTCAGGATTGTTGATAGCGTAGGCCAGGTCTTTTTTGAATTTGCTGGCTGCTGTCGAGTCAGAAGTTGTTTGCAGGGTAGAGCTTGAATTAGCCTCTTCAGTGCTGCTTGGTGTCGTTGTTGAGTTGGTGCAGGCTGTCAGTAGGAGGCTGCTAGCAAGGCCTAGAAAAAGTAGTTTTTTCATTTGTGTCATCACTTTCATTTCAAAATTATGCTTCATTTTATCATGATTTTAGTCAATATTCAATTTCCTGGCCATTCAAAATATGATATACTATTCTTATAAATGTAAAAGGAGTATCTACTATGTTTGACAATCTTTTAGGTCCAGGTGGAAGTGTGGATGTAATTATGCTATTCATTTATGCAGTTGCCACCATTATTTTGGGGATTGTTGTCTATCAAATCGTCCGAAATTTTTTGGAATGGCATCGCAATAACCAGTCTCCGGTGGAAATTCGGCAGGCCAAGCTAGTGTCCAAGCGCACTCATGTCTTTGGCAATGAAATGGCTAGGACCAATTACTATGTAACCTTTGAATGGCAGAAGGAGCGCAGGGAATTTCGTGTCAAGCCTGAGGAATATGCCCTACTTGCTGAAGGTGACCAGGGAGAATTGACCTTCCAAGGCAGCCGCTTGCTCCAGTTTAAAAGACAAGATTAGACCAAGGTCCTGCAGTCATCTTCTGGCTAGCAGGAATTTTATTTGGGCTCTTTGTCAACTGTAGTGGGTAGATGAAAAGCTAACACCTAGAGAGGACGAAATTCGTTCTCTCATTTTTGAT
>NZ_JBIMJQ010000018.1:0-42904 GCF_043674215.1 Streptococcus sp. A22 | reverse complement strand
ATAAAGGTGATGGTAAAACCTTAGCCATCAACCCCATCCGAGATACCCTCTTCATGGGAAATGACAAACTATACCATCAAGTAGGAGGGCTCTTTACAACCACCAGTGCCGTGATGATCCCCATCGGACAAACACAGAGTGTGACTAAGGGCCTCGCTGAGTTTGCGATAGGTGAGGTTGGAGGTTTTGTTGGAGCTCAGGCAGGCTATTATGGAACCAAACTACTTGGAGGAAGCGAAGCTGATGCCGAGCGTGCAACTTTTGTAGGCAGTATCTTAGGTGGCTTTGCGGCATCGTCAGCGGCGAGTAAGTTTAGTTTGAATGATATTGGAGAAACTAGAGCCACTTCATTTATGGATGAGATGAGTCCTGAAGATGCACGAAGGTATGAGCAGTGGAACAAGTATGTTGAGGCAGGCATTGAACCTATAGATAGGGTTAAATTGGGTGATTGGACTTACCCTCCAGAAATAGAGCTCTACCTTACGAATAAAAATGTGTATGACAATCCGGATTATTTTAACCAGATAACGGGGAATGTAATCTATCCAGGGTCACAAGAAAGCGCACTTGGAAGAGTAGATGGTAGCGTCCATAAAGACGGCTTCCTAAATGGAGAATCCAGAGAATCAGTTTTATTACCTGGAACAAAAATTAATAGAATTGGGTCTAATCCAACGGGTAGGTATTTTTCACCTGAGGGTGCAACTTTTGGAGAGAAGGCCTTGCCTCCTTTTATGAAATCACAACCTAATTCTGATTACATTGTACTTAAAGAGATACCTACAAAAGAGGGTATTGTTGCACCGTGGTTTGATGAACCAGGACTGGGAATACAATATTTGACGGACTTAACGATTGATGAATTGGAAAAAGGTGGTTATGTCCTTAAAATTAAATAAGAGGTTAAGTTTGAAAAAAGAGTAAAAATTAAATGAGATATTGTTTACCCGAATTTTGAGTACACTAAAAAGAGGTCTTGCAACCTGATTTTAAAAAATTAACTGACGTTGAATCCGTGTTGTTGTGCGTATCGAATAGCGTCTTGAACAGACATTATCTTGTCAGGGTTTCTGATTTCAGTCAATCCTTGCAAAACAGGATTATAGCTTTCTTGTTTTAGAAGAACTTGGTAAGTCGCAACGAGAAGCCTGCGACAAATAGCGATAATCGCTTTTCGATGTCCACGTCGTTTCTTGAGTTTGAGATACTTGTTCTTGAATTCGGGAGGTTTATCGGACTTGACAATAGCGTTAGCGATTTGAACGAGAAAAGGTTTGAGGTATCTCCTGCCTTTTGAAATGCGAGTAGAGTATTTCTTCTCAGCACTTTCATTGTTAGCAGGAACTAAACCAGCCCAAGAGCAGAGTTTTCCTGCAGAGTCAAAGATTGTCATGTCTACACCGATTTCAGAGATAATTCTGAGAGCAGAGAGTTCTTCTTTAAAACCAGGCACAGTTTGAATTAACTTGACCTGTTCTTGATACTCTTGCCCCAGTTCCCTAATCATCTGTTCTAAGTGTTCTTTACAGATAGCTAGGGCGTCGTAGTGAGCTTTGATAACTCTAATTTTCTCAGCTTGTTCAGGCGTCAAGTCCCCATCTATAGCTCTTTCTAAGTCCTGCACTTTGTCCGAAAACATCGGAAACAACACTTGCGATCTGGAGATTGGACCAAGTGAGACAGTTTTGATAACGATTTTTCTCGCTGACTTGAAGTTGCGTTAACTTCATACAATAGCGAAAGAGGTCACGTAGTTGTCTGATTTTAAGAGGAGGGATAAAGCTGGAAGCGACAAGGTCGTGCTTGAAGAGGTCAGCTATCCATTGGGCATCTTTTTTGTCTGTTTTCTTCCCCGAATCGCCTTAACATATTTTGGGTGAGCCAAGCAGATGTGACAGGATTCTTCGAGGATATTGAAGACAGGAATCCAGTATTTACCAGTTGATTCCATACAGACATCAATAGTATTCCAACCAGTCTCGCAGCTTAATAAGACCATTTGTAAAGGTTGAGAACCGTTTACGGTGGTAGCTAGTGATTCCTTGATTGTCGGTGATGGCAATAACAGCTACGATAAAGGTTTTATGCACATCAATGCCACAACAATTCGGGTAAACAATTTTTAACATGAGGGGTCTCCCTTCATAACAATTTGAGAAGAATCTATCCCTTGACTGTTCTTCTTTTCCACAAACGAGTCGCTTATCCAATTATAAGTTTACGTGCTCAGTGTCACAGTTAGTTGTGCTTGATAGGAAGAACTACACCTATAATTATTCGAGGTAGTGGCTATACATACCACTCACTAAATCACCTCCCCGTGATTTGTAGTAGTGATAGGTCTACTCACTTTAATTATAAATCAAAATAAAGAGTACAACACTTTTTCATTCAGTGTTGTGCCTTGAGTGAAACGAAAGGAATGAATTATAATTATGTTAGCAGAGTTAAAAACTAAAATTGAAAATGAAGTTCCTGAAATTAACAATATCAATTTATCAAATTTAGGAATATATTTTATGAAACAACCGCCTTATTTTCCTGAGGGAATAAATGTAGTTGAGAATAATGATGGCTATAATTTGATTTTTACCGAACGCGGAAAAATAACATCTGAAGACATTGATTTAACTGCGGATGAAGTAGAATATCGGTTATTAAAAGTTATAGCGCAAACTATCTCATCTGAAAAAATAGGAGGGATTAGTGAGTTTGAAATTAATGAATTAATCAATAATCAGGAGTTTGATAAAATTGAACAATTAGTTAAACAGATGAAAGAAAAAAGGTACCAATATGAAAAAAAAATATTGGGTAAAATAAATCCAAAATACCTTATTTGGTATGAAAGTGAAAATTAAAGCCTATCTTAAATTGCTGGGTAGAACTGAGATAGTCAAATCCTACTGCCGACTAGCGTTCTTGCTTATGCTACAGAATCCTATTTGTCAGGAAGTACTTCTAATTCAGTGGTTACGAGGAATACTCAGTTCTTACTCCCATAAAGGCACTTTTGACGGAGTATAGTAATCGCTCAAGGGTAGTAGCAACCTATCAATCAGGAGATATTGGTCGTTTAACTAACATTGAGCGTTTTGCGACAGCTTATGAGGCTGTGGCAAATCATCTTACCAATAACGCGGAGCGCTTACAAGCTGCCCAAGAACGAGATCAAGCACGATTTGAAGCTCTGGCAGCGGAAGAGAGAAGTAAGCAGGGTTGGATAGACTTGGCTTTAGGTGCAGTCACTATTGCAGTAGGTCTTGCGGCTATTGTAGCAACAGCAGGTGCTGCGACCCCTTTGGTTGTAGGTGCAGGCATTGTGGCAGGAACAGGCACTGTCGCCTATGGTGCTTCCAATGTGGCAGAAGCAGGACAAGATATTTACCTAGGCTATAAAGGGGATGGTAAAACCTTAGCCATCAACCCCATCCGAGATACCCTCTTCATGGGAAATGACAAACTATACCATCAAGTAGGAGGGCTCTTTACAACCACCAGTGCCGTGATGATCCCCATCGGACAAACACAGAGTGTGACTAAAGGCCTCGCTGAGTTTGCGATAGGTGAAGTAGGCGGTTTTGTCGGAGGACAAGCAGGGTATCACGGAACAAAATTACTTGGAGGCAGTGAAGCCGATGCGCAACGAGCCAACTTAGTCGGAAGTATCTTAGGAGGCTATGCGACATCATCAGCAGCAAGCCGGTTTAGTTTGAATGAGGTAGAGGTACCTAATACACCAACTTATAATCGTGAACAAATTCTAAAGAATATTGAAGAGAGTCGTCTTGCTAGAGAGAGTTCGAATTTTGGTAAGCATTTAGAAGTTGAGAAAGCTATTAAACAAAGAGTTAAACTTCATGATGAATTAGAAAGAAGAATTTCTAAGTTTGATTATTATACTGCTTCAAAGACACAAAAAGGGAACTATGGTGAAATTAGAGCCTATGATGATTTATTAACTCCTAAGCGTGGCGAGACCTCTATCTATGATTTAAGGCGTGTTGGCAGGGACATCCCAGAAAGTCTGGATGCTAAATTAGAGCGTGGAATCGATGGTATTTATATCAATAAATCTGGTACCGGCTCTAAGGTTATTATTGATGAGGCTAAATTTAATAAATCACGACTTAATCCTCATACAGCTGATGGTAAGCAAATGAGTTACGAGTGGATTAAGAATAGGATAAAATTGAAAGATTTTACAGATCCAGAAGAGTATTTTACAGTTTTAGAAGCCTTTGAAAGTCAAAATTATGATTCTGTTTTAAGCAGGGTAGATGTTGATGGAACTGTGAAACATTTCCGCTTGGATAGTGGAGCAAATATAATCGGTGAATGGCCATAAGGAGTTATGAAGACAATGAGAGATAAACTGAATACTTTAGAGAACTATGAAAAAGGAATTAATTTTTGGGAATACGCTATTAAAAGATGGCAAGTTGGTATTGATGAGCTTTTGGAGGACGAAAGGTGTGGTATTCAACGCAATAGATTAACTAATGCAGAAGTTATTAGAAATAAAAAAGATAGCATATCCAAAAACTATTATGAAATATTTAAAATAATGTATTCTGCTGGCTATCCTATTTTTGATGTTCGGAAGTCTTTCTTGAATTTCCTAGAAACCAAAGGCCTCGTCTTAAATGGTCATATTCATTATTTGGACGATTTGGATATTATTTCAGTTGGTATTCTTTTAGATATTGATGCTGAAACAATGGCACCTTTTATTGAAAACATTAAACAAGTTGATTATCAAGATTACTTGATGGACTTTCTGATTCGTTACTACCGTCCTGATTGGCCACAACATGAGGAGATTCGCTTTAAACGTCCTTATGCTCATGCCAAAGCTATCATAGAAGCAGAGAATCAGGAGAAGGCACTTGGTGCTTTGAGAAACTATGTCTTTAGCAAGTGGTATCCAGGTTCTAATGACGCCCCTTGGTATAATAGCCATAAGTCAAAAAATCCAGCCTTTCATGCTGGGTATTGGAGTTTCGAAGCTGGAGCTATTGCCAAGATATTGAATTTAGATGATAGTAGTCTTGAGGGACAGCAATATTATCCTTATGATATGGTACATTGGAAGGGTTAGTCATTGTATCAAGTTGATTTTAGAAATCATCTAGCCCGATGTTCTTTTTAGGAATTAACTGATACACTAAAGAATAATAGATTTTATTAGCAGAGTTAGAAATAAGCTCTGCTATTTTCCAAGAAAAAGTTGTAGGTGGTGTAGTAGCTATTGTAGCAACCGCAGGTGCTGCGACCCCTTTGGTTGTAGGTGCAGGCATTGTGGCAGGAACAGGCACTGTCGCCTATGGTGCTTCCAATGTGGCAGAAGCAGGACAAGGTATTTACCTAGGCTATAAAGGTGATGGTAAAACATTAGCCATCAACCCCATCCGAGATACCCTCTTCATGGGAAATGATAAACTATACCATCAAGTGGGCGGTCTCTTTACAACCACCAGTGCCGTGATGATCCCCATCGGACAAACACAGAGTGTGACTAAAGGACTCGCTGAGTTTGCGATAGGTGAAGTAGGCGGTTTTGTCGGAGGTCAGGTAGGCTATCACGGAACCAAACTTCTAGGAGGAAACGAAGCTGATGCCGAGCGTGCAACTTTTGTAGGCAGTATCTTAGGTGGCTTTGCGGCATCGTCTGCGGCAAGTAAGTTTAGTTTGAATGAGGTGCACACCTCAAAGCAATTTTCCAAAATAGACTTTACTGAAACAAATTTTGATGTCAATCTAATTAGAGATAGATTGAGAACTAAACCCGATACAGCTTTTTTCTGGTCAGGAAGAACAGATGGTATCGGAGGAATGGATGTTGCAAAAGATATTGCCAAAAGTAGAGGTGGTGTCACGCTAGAGTCTACTATTGATGATGCTAATGTTATCATGCCTGAATGGGATTTTAATAAACCATCAAGTATTGATGCATGGGAAGAAGCGTCAAATATTTATGCGGAACAAGTTTCTGGGAAAATTCGAGCTGTCGTAGGTAACGAATTAAGACCTGGAAATATATGGGAAAATATAGAATTGCCGAGGTTAAAAGCAAATCCAAATGTTACTCAAATTACCACAATTGACCCTAAGACAGGTATAGAAACAATAATATTTAAGAGGTGAAATCATGAAAATTTCGGGGACGAAATCATCAATCACTTTTGACTTGGAAAACGGACATATTTTAAGAGCAGAAGGTGAATTATTAGTTGGAAAAAAATTTGTAGTTTATAAAGATAGCATGACACATTGGGAACCGCCCTTTGAAAAAGACCTAGTATCTTTACAAGATGTTGAGAATATTATTGCCATAGTAAAAAGTATGGAAAGTGAGAATACAGTGCATATAGAATTTGTATAACTACTTAGTTAAGTAGACTTGCCCTCTCTCTTTTATATCAATGAAGTTGTTGAAAAAGGGAATAATATTATTATTAAAATGATATCACAGACTTGAATGAAGCGATTATCCAGTATGAGAGCAATCATGCCAGTCATGATTTGTCAGCGTTTAAAGAGTTGCTCGCTTCCACAAAGGCGCTCTTGGCGGAGTATAGTAATCGCCCTAGGACAGTGGCAACCTATCAATCCGGAAATATTGGTCGTTTAACTAACATTGAGCGTTTTGCGACAGCTTATGAGGCTGTGGCAAATCATCTTAGCAATAATGCGGAGCGCTTACAAGATGCCCAAGAACGAGATCGAGCACGATTTGAAGCCTTGGCAGCGGAAGAGAGAAGTAAGCAGGGTTGGATAGACTTGGCTTTAGGTGCAGTCACAATTGCAGTAGGTCTTGCGGCTATTGTAGCAACAGCAGGTGCTGCGACCCCTTTGGTTGTAGGTGCAGGCATTGTGGCAGGAACAGGCACTGTCGCCTATGGTGCTTCCAATGTGGCAGAAGCAGGACAAGATATTTACCTAGGCTACAAAGGTGATGGTAAAACCTTAGCCATCAACCCCATCCGAGACATCCTCTTCATGGGAAATGACAAACTATACCATCAAGTAGGAGGGCTCTTTACAACCACTAGTGCCGTGATGATCCCCATCGGACAAACACAGAGTGTGACTAAAGGCCTTGCTGAGTTTGCGATAGGTGAAGTAGGCGGTTTTGTCGGAGGGCAAGCAGGCTATCACGGAACAAAACTCCTTGGAGGAAGCGAAGCTGATGCCGAGCGTGCAACTTTTGTAGGCAGTATCTTAGGTGGCTTTGCGGCATCGTCTGCGGCAAGTAAGTTTAGTTTGAATGATATAGGAGAAACTAAAGCCACTTCATTTATTGAACAGATGTCACCAGAAGATGCTCAGAGATACGTAGCTTGGAATGAGTTTGTTGAAGCTGGCATTGAACCTGAGGCTAGAATTCGGATATTAGATGAGGGAATTATCTCTCCACATACCTATCAAGAATTTATTAAACATAATCCTTTTCAGAATGTTGATGATTATTTGGAGTTGGTTAAAGGACAATCACCATGGCCAAAAGGTTTTATCCCGGAGAAAAGAGTTTTGAAAGGTGGAGACATGTTTGAGATGGCTCTGTCACCTGGTCAGGAGGATTTTCAACCAGGAGGTTTCGCAACAGATGTGGGGACAATTACAGATGTTAACTATGTAAGAAATAAACTCGCTGTTAAGGTAGATTGGAAGGGTGATATTGATAGAGTAGTTGTATATAAGGTAAAAGACGGTTTGGAATTACCAGTACAAGTAGGACCAGTCGGTCCGCAAATTGATCTAAAAGTGGACAAATATTTACCAGGTGGAGCGGGTCAGAAAGAGTTCTTATTACCTAGGGAAATAGATAGAATGGACTATTTAGATGTGATTGAAGAATTAGGAAGAGAAATTTATTAAGGAGTTTTTATGCATATAACTAGAGATGGAAATGTTGTCAGTTGGAATTATGGTAGTACAGTAGTATCTATCGAATTAGCTAATGTATATTATGCTAGGTACTTTCAACAAAAAGGTTATGTTATATTAAAGACACGGAGAACGGTAACAGATATTTCTTACTTTTATTATGGTATCGATGGGACTCTTTTTCTAGAATATCATCTTGAAACAAGTATTATAAAGTGGTTATATAATCTGGAGTTCTTAACACTGGAAGTATCCGATTTAAAAAATGTAGAAGTTAACCAAGAAAAAAGGCTTCTGTATATAATTTATGGAGAAGGTGATAAAAAATTTTTAAAAGTAATTGATTTAGAAGGAAACGAAAAACTTGTAGCAAAATCACCTGCTGGATTTGAAATGAAATATTTTTCTGATATTGAAAATAATGGAATTAAAGTTGTTTGTGAAGCGACTACAGAAGAGAATATAGATTCTTTTGGACGCTATCAATTTAACTTCTTATTAGATTTAGAAACTGGTCAGTGGGAAAAATTGGGGCTGGCTTATTAAATTCAATCAGAATAAGAGCTCAAGACAATACAATCAGAATTATGCAGTTCTCATAATAATCTTAAAAATCGGATAGAATAACGACTCCAACCTCCAAGGTCAAGCAGTCACGAGTATTCGGACTTATCTGAGTGAGGTTCAGGGCACGTTCTTGCAGACACTAATCAATCTGATGAATGATTACTCCTGAAAAGTCAGATTGAATTATTGAATACCGCCAGGTCCAAAATATCTGATTTGGTATCTTACTCTGGAAGCAGTCATACCAAAACCATCCAGCAGTATAACTTTATTATTAATGACATAAAGACCTTAGATGAGTCAATCAAGCAATATGAGAGTAACCATGCTAGTCATGATTTTTCAGCATTTAAAGAGTTACTTGCCTCTACAAAGGCGCTCTTGGCGGAGTATAGTAGTCGTCCAAGGGTAGTGGCGACCTATCAATCCGGAGATATTGGTCGTTTAACTAACATTGAACGTTTTGCGACAGCTTATGAGGCTGTGGCAAATCATCTTAGCAATAATGCGGAGCGCTTACAAGATGCCCAAGAACGAGATCGAGCACGATTTGAAGCCTTGGCAGCGGAAGAGAGAAGTAAGCAGGGTTGGATAGACTTGGCTTTAGGTGCAGTCACAATTGCAGTAGGTCTTGCGGCTATTGTAGCAACAGCAGGCGCTGCGACCCCTTTGGTTGTAGGTGCAGGCATTGTGGCAGGAACAGGCACTGTCGCCTATGGTGCTTCCAATGTGGCAGAAGCAGGACAAGATATTTACCTAGGCTACAAAGGTGATGGTAAAACCTTAGCCATCAACCTCATCCGAGATACCCTCTTCATGGGAAATGACAAACTATACCATCAAGTGGGCGGTCTGTTTACAACCACCAGTGCGGTGATGATCCCCATCGGACAAACACAGAGTGTGACTAAAGGCCTCGCTGAGTTTGCGATAGGCGAGGTTGGAGGCTTTGTCGGAGGACAAGCAGGCTATCACGGAACCAAACTACTTGGAGGCAGTGAAGCCGATGCGCAACGAGCCAACTTAGTCGGAAGCATCTTAGGTGGCTTTGCGGCATCGTCTGCGGCGAGTAAGTTTAGTTTGAATGATGTGGGTAAAACTAAGGTCACTTCATTTATGGATGAGATGAGTCCTGAAGATGCACGAAGGTATGAGCAGTGGAATAAGTATGTTGAGGCAGGCATCAGCCCTGAGGATCGTGTTCGAGTGCTGGAGATTTCGGAGAAGGCACCGAAGATTAAAGTGGTTGATGGATTTGATAAACAGACAATATTTGATGACATCTTAAAGATTGATAAGGATGTTACTCCTAGGCCAAATCCAGAAGAATATCTTCATTCAGACTACATTGAAGCGCATAGGCAACAATTTGATAATGGAGCTGCTAGATTCCAAAAAATATATAGTGAAACTTATAACAATGGTGTTATAGGTGTTGAAGGTGGCGATAATACAAGTTTTTGGTTAAGTAAAGATCATGCGGATATCATTCAAGAAGTTGCTAACGGAAATAACCGGATTTACGAGGCACTTTTAGGTTTTGACCCAGGTTATTTAGGTGATGAGCCACTTTATCGAATTGATGTTGCACCAGAAATTGTTGAAAAACGCGGGCTTTCTATACCAAGTGGGAACGAAACTGGAGCAAATGATTGGTGGCGTCCAGGCGGCCGTACATACCCTGGGGATATGCTAGAAGGAGTTATGAAAGATGTTGGCATTGAGGAAGGAGACTACATATGGAAAAAAGTGGATTAAGCTGGGAAGATGTCATAAAATTTGAAGAAGTTAAAGGCTACGGGGAACATATTTGGAAAAATCATGACCAATACTATTATGTTACAGAAGAAGGAGGTATTGCCGTACAACGAGTCGTTTATGAACTGCCAAAGGACTTGTTTGAGTTATTGGAACGCAACGAAAAAAGTATGGCAGATATCCATTTTAAGTTGAGATATGATTCATGGCCGCCAAAAGTAACACAATTAGAAGCAAATAAAAATTTTTGGAGACGATATCCGGATGTTTTAAAATCCAATGTAAAGGCACAAAAATATTTTACAAAGAAAGAATTAGAAGAGATCTTACCCGAAGGTTCAGAGATTTTAGCTAGTAGTGACAATTGAGACTATATATGGAAAAAAGTGGATTAAGCTGGGAAGATGTCATAAAATTTGAAGAAGTCAAAGGCTACGGGGAACATATTTGGAAAAATCATGACCAATATTACTATGTTACAGAAGAAGGAGGCATTGCCGTACAACGAGTCGTTTATGAACTGCCAAAGGACTTGTTTGAGTTATTGGAACGCAACGAAAAAAGTATGGCAGATATCCATTTTAAGTTGAGATATGATTCCTGGCCGCCATCGGAAGAACAAAAAAAGCCAGAGAAAAGCGTTCTATTGAAGAGAGTCCCACGACTCTAATAGACATACCAAAATTTAGAGCGTTGTTTATCCAAGAAGAACTAGAAGAACTAATTCCAATTGCAGAACAAAAATGGATTGATTGGAAAGGCAAGCTACCAGATAATTATGTTTCTCCCTTTAAAAAGTAATAATATCACTCATAGTCTGAGGGCTATGAAGAAGCAGTCACACCAAAACCATCCAGCATTATAACTTTATTGGGTCCAGGAAATTAGAGAAAGTGTGGGTTTAATATTATGAAGCGGACTACTTTGTCTTGGATGAGACGGAGAAAATTCTCAAGTCCATGCGTCGCCTCAAGCAGATGGTTAAGGAGCGTAAGAAGGCCTTGTCTAAGCTTAAGGCCACCAATCTTCGCCAGTACAACCAGTTGTCTGAAGCCAGTTTCCCAACCCTCTTTGTCATGATTGATGGGTTTGATAGTGTTATGGATGCCCCATTTGCTGATGCCTTCTACAATGTGCTCAACGTTATCGCTAGTGACGGGGCGTCACTTGGCATTTATCTGGTGACGACCTTATCTCGCCTCAATGCCATGCGACTTCAGCTCCAGTCCAACTTTAAGACTAAGATTTCCCTCTTCTTGTTTGACAATAGTGACCTGTCAGGTGTTGTCGGTCGTTCCAACATTCCTTTGGATGAAATCAAGGGTCGGGCCATCACTAAGCTGGATGAGATTGTCCAGTTCCAAGTAACTCTGCCTTACACCAGTGAAGCCCATGCGGACTACATCATTGAGGTGGGTAATGAGGTTGAAGCCATGAAGACAGCCTACACAGGAGAGTTGCCAAGTGGTATACCGATGTTGCCTGAGAAGGTCAAGCCTGAGAGTATTGACCTGTCAACCAAGGATTTTGTCTTTGGTTTGGATAGGGAGTGGGTTCAACCAGCAGGGTTTAGCTTTGAGAAGCCTGTTTTGATGACATCGGATAGTCCAATTTTTGTGAACAATTATTATAAGATTTTAGACTTCCATCTCAAACGACTTCAGGGGCAATACAATGCGGTGATTTTAGATTCTAGTCAGCATATTGGGACAGGCTTATTTGAGGGTGCTCAACGCTTTGATAAGTCATTAGAAGTTGAAAATGTGATGAAGACTACTCTTGAGGATTTGAAGAAGAGGATGACTGTTCCTGGTCAATCTTATGCCGAGTGGCTAGTTATTATCCCTATATTGGGACAAGCTTATTTGAGGGTGCTCAACGCTTTGATAAGTCATTAGAAGTTGAAAATGTGTTGAAGACTATTCTTGAGGATTTGAAGAAGAGGATGACTGTTCCTGGTCAATCTTATGCCGAGTGGCTAGTTATTATCCCTGATGTAGTAGAGTTGGCTAGGACGTCTAATCTGAGTGAGTCTGATTTTAAGCTATTAATCTCAGAAGGTGCGACCTATGGCGTGGTTCCTGTTTTTCTAGGTACAGTTCAGGACTTGGTTAACAATACTTATGACAATTACGTTAAGATGATTGTCCACTTGGTGGGGCAAGTGTTCTTAGGTCAACGGATTAGTGATCAAAATCATACCCGTTACCCTTATATTAACAATGAACCGTCACTGAAATCAAATCAAGGCTATTTACTTTACCTAGATGGCTATGAATTTGTCAAGTAGTTGGAAGTATAGAAAGGAAAATCTATGTCTATTTTTGGTTGGTTTGGTGGTGGAACACCTACAGAACAAAAAAGAGACCAGTATAAACGCCTTTATAATAAGCTGTTGTCCTTGTCTCAAGACTTTGATAGAAAAGAGAAACAGTTAAGTCAGCGTGTTGATACGTACTTATCGAATCGCCCTAATATGGAAGCGAGCTATATCCCAGAGGATGTTTTTTCAGATAGTGAATCAACTGCGAGGTCTAAGGTTGTGCTTCTCAAATCACATCAGACGAGTGATGGAGCCAAATTAGCTGGGGCGGTATCTGCGGCTTACAGTAGGTATCAGTATTACCATCGTTTAGCGATTCAGGAAGCCGAGGAGCGTAGACGAGAAGCAGAGCGTCGCCGTCGTAAGGCTGAAGAAGCAGCGAAAAAGAATCGGGGGTAATTCATGGCAGAATTAAAAATAACTTATTCGGAACTCGAAACAGCTTTGCAATTATCTAAAGATATCAATAAAGAGCTATCTTCTTCGTATCAAACGGTTGGCGAACTACGCTCTTATTTGGAAAGTGCTGCGTGGAGTGGGCAAACGAAAAATGCCTTTATGACTTATTTGAACCTTATCTATCAGTATCACAATGATTTGATTGGTATCATGAAAGAACATGAAACAGCGGTAACGAGTTTGAAGCAATCCATTGATGACTATAACAGTTCATCGGAAGTTGCCTCAATAAGGGGGGTAGGCTATGGCAGGAACAGATTATTTTTCAATCTATGAGCTTTATTACCTCATTGGAGCCTTTGATGGCGATACCTTGCTTGGTCTGCCAGGATTAGAGGAGCTTTCCCTCCCGTCAGAAGCTGTTTGGGAGATTGCCCATGAGTCATTAAAGGCTAAAGGTCTTGTCGGAGATGATGATGACCTGACCAAGGCTGGATTTGTGGTTGTGGAAACCTTGAAGGATTATTGCACGGGTTATTCTCTAACTGTTGTTAATAATGCTTATGTTATGCTGACGGGTAATCACGGGGAATCGGTTATCTTAATTGATAGCCAAGAGGGGTTTCAGTTATTGCGGATAGGCCCGCTTGCTCGGCTAGCTTTCTTTCAAGAAAAATTACCGTCTCTTTTACTGAGGGAGCCTCAGACGGATGAAGGTGATTTCTTAACCAAGGAAGAGGCTCTCTCTCCAGAAGTCGAGGAGGCACTAGCTGGTGATGACACCGTTGTTATCCAGCACTATCCGCTTCGTCAGATGCTTGAGACCAAGCATCGGGACGATTTGGTCGTGTCTTGGTTATTCCGAGAGATTGATGGTCGTTTGTATGGGGTTGAAACGTCTAAACAAGTGTTACAACGGTTTAGTCAATACTATTTTCTAGAACGGTGCTACACTTGGTTAGGAATTCCCTTTAGAGAGGAGGATTTTGCCTGATGGGTAAAGAATCAATTCATCATGATGGCGGGGGTGCATCTAGTCAACAGATTGTTATGAATGTCGATGAGATGCATGAGATTATGCGTTATCTGACCACCATAGAGCTATCCTTTCAGCAACGTCTGGCTCCGAAACTCCAAGCCTTGTCCCAGACTAAATACTATGAGGGCGGCGAGGCTTCTAAGGCAATGGAACATTATGCTAAGATGCTAAACAAGGTCAATGAGGTTGGTGATTTGTACAGTCGAGCCAATAGTGAGGTTTTCTACCTGATGAATCAATGGCTGGAACAAGATGAGGTTCTGGCACAGAACTTCCGAGATAGTTTGCAGGGCGGTGGACAATTGGCTGATAATTTGAGGCAGTTGTTCCCACCAGAGGAAGGAGGAAGCTAATGACTAAAAATGTTGAGCTTCATCTTCACAAGTGGAGCAAAATGAAGGGTGCTTTAGGCTCTGTTACTGAGACTGGCTCCGGTGGTGGTTTTAGTGGTGGCAGTTACAGCAGCTGGGGCGGTCCAGCCATGTCCTCCTATAGTGGTATTGGTGGTAGTGGTAGTCAGGGCTTTGCGAATCGGATCAAGTCCCTGGTTGAGATTACGGAGAAGGCCAAACGGGCCATCAATGATCTAGATGTAGACGGAGCTATCGGCAACCTTCACTTCCATGATGACCATGTGACGGCGATTAGCTTGCAGTCCAAACTGACCGCTCTAGAAAGCTATGCTGGTAAGGTGCAACAGTCCCTGAAGGATAAGATTGACCAGCTTTTCTATGAAAAGTTGGACAAGGTTGGGGATCGGCTAGAGGCCTTGAACATCAGCGACTACAAAACCAGTAACCAGATTGGGTTTAAGAAAACTGAGGTCATCTATAGCGATGCTGGCCAGTACATGGGCACTCGGGAAGTCTTGGCCAAAGAAGTTGGTCTCAAAGAACTTTATCAGGTTGACAATCCCTATAAGAAACGGCTTCAGGCCATGTATGACTCCTATAAGTCTAGCGATGACTACAAAGAGAGCAAGTTGACCGAAGAGGACTACTTGTTTGCTAGTCATCAGACTAGAGCCTTTACTTATCATTCCCTTAATGATGAAAAGGCGGCTTTTGAGGGGAAACGAGACCTTCTTTTAGCGGCTGGTGTTGTTATTTTGAGCATTTTCTGTCCTCCTGCAGGAGCTGTGGCAGGCGTTGCTTTGGCGGCAGCGGACATGTATTCAGCTGCTTCAGGTAAGGACTGGATAACTGGTCGTGAGCTTGATGATGGTGAGCGCTTGATGCGTGGAGCCTTTGCCTTGTTTGACCTTGTGCCAGGTGTTGGTTACCTCAATGATTTGGCCAAGACAGGTAAGGTGGCAGGTTTTGCAGGCATCAAGGCAAGTTTGAAAACCAGCTTCAAGGAAGGTATGGAGCAGGCGGCTAAGAATGTGGATAATTTCAAGGTTGTTCTTAAGAACGCGGATGACTTTGGGAAGAAGGTTGTTCGTCAGGTCGATAATTATGGTAAGCAATTCACAACATTTGGTCTTGATTTAGTAGATGAATCAGCCCTAGGATTATCCAAGGCTGCTCAAGAAGGTTTGGAGAGAGCAAAGACTTTTTCCTTAAATCTTCCTACGATTGGTGTTGTCGAAGATGCGATGACAGGTCAGCGCATGATGATGGCTGATGTTGTGGAAACAACAGTAGGTGATACAGGCATAGGCAGTAAACTAATCACACCAGCAGAACAATTTGTCAAAGGTGCAGGAGATAAGAGTTTAGCTCGGCTTAAATCTCGTCATCACTTCTATACGACAAAAGAGGAGTTTACTGAACTCTTGAAAAAAGGTGATATTCCAGAGTATCTCGGTGTTCACTCGGTTGACGATATTCTAAAACAGCAAGACCTCATTGGAAAAGTTGATGACGGTGTCGAAGAACTGTTGACCAATATGCGTAAAGGTAACTATGGCGAGATGACCACTGATGAAATTTTCCGTCAACGGGGTTATGAGCGTATCAGTTTGGACATCACTGCCGACCTTGATAATGTTACACACCACGGCATTGATGGCGTTTACTATAATCCCGATGGTCACCCACCTTATATTATCGCGGAAGCTAAGTATGACAAAGCTCGATTAAAATATCTTAAAAGTAATGGAACACGCTCAGGTAAACAAATGGATGAGAAGTGGATTTTGAAAAATTTAGAAAAATCTGTTGGTGAAGAACAATATCTAGAAATATTGAATGAGATACATAAAAGCAATGTAGGTACTCAGCTGGTAAAAGTTAAGAAAACTGGAGTAATTACCATTGATAACTTAGATAAAAATGCCAACATTATTAAACCATAAGGGGGTTCTATAAATGGTAAGAGATAAACATAAAGACAGACAATATTTTAGTAGAAAAAATGAATTTCTTTTTAAGGGAATCGATACTTTTTTAGATACCGCAAAAATTGTCAAAGAAGAGCAGCGAGGTACTGTTGAATTATCTCTAAGTCATTTTTACGAAAATTTATTTAAGTCAACCTATTCTTTTGGAGAAGATGTGAATAACATTTTTGATTATTATTTAAAAGCTTTGGGTTATTATAAAAATAAAGTTGATGATAATTCTTCTCTTTATGACATCATTGATTATTTTGCAATAGGTGTCTTGTATAGCGATAGAAAGGCAGAGTTTATCGATGATTTGAAAGTCTTGTATGACAATCTAATTTATACCGATGACCTGATTGATTACTACGCTACTTATCTGTTTCATGACAAAATTGTCCCATATCGTTCAGTTTTAGAGTATCAGAATATGATTGGTGATGATTTTGACAGTGTTCAAAAAGCCCAAGGTTTTTGGTATTATGAACATTCAGATGCACCTTGGTATGAGACACATCATTATGACAATCGTGGTTACTATGGTTACTGGGCTTTTGATACGGCGGCAACTTGTAAAATCAAAGGTATTTTTGATGAGCGATTGAAAAATTTAGATTATTTCCCTTATGATTTGTTGGTGCAGAAGTAGCAGTAATTAGCAGAGCTAGTTTTCAGCTCTGCTATTTTTCCAAAAGATCACCATAAGATGCTAAACAAGGTCAATGAGGTTGGTGATTTGTACAGTCGAGCCAATAGTGAGGTTTTCTACCTGATGAATCAATGGCTGGAACAAGATGAGGTTCTGGCACAGAACTTCCGAGATAGTTTGCAGGGCGGTGGACAATTGGCTGATAATTTGAGGCAGTTGTTCCCACCAGAGGAAGGAGGAAGCTAATGACTAAAAATGTTGAGCTTCATCTTCACAAGTGGAGCAAAATGAAGGGTGCTTTAGGCTCTGTTACTGAGACTGGCTCCGGTGGTGGTTTTAGTGGTGGCAGTTACAGCAGCTGGGGCGGTCCAGCCATGTCCTCCTATAGTGGTATTGGTGGTAGTGGTAGTCAGGGCTTTGCGAATCGGATCAAGTCTCTGGTTGAGATTACGGAGAAGGCCAAACGGACCATCAATGATCTAGATGTGGATGGGGCTATTGGCAACCTTCACTTCCATGATGACCATGTGACGGCGATTAGCTTGCAGTCTAAACTGACCGCTTTAGAGACCTATGCTGGTAAGGTGCAACAGTACCTGAAGGATAAGATTGACCAGCCTTTCTACGAAAAGCTGGACAAGGTTGGGGATCGGCTAGAGGCTCTGAACATCAGTGATTATAAAACCAGCAACCAAATTGGGTTTAAGAAAACTGAGGTCATCTATAGCGAAGCTGGCAAGTACATGGGTACTCGGGAAGTCTTGGCCAAAGAAGTTGGTCTCAAGGAACTTTATCAGGTTGACAATCCCTATAAGAAACGGCTTCAGGCCATGTATGACTCCTATAAGTCTAGCGATGACTACAAAGCGAGCAAGTTGACCGAAGAGGATTACCTCTTTGCCAGCCATCAGACCCGAGCCTTTACTTATCATTCCCTCAATAATGAGAAGGCAGCTTTTGAGGGGAAACGAGACCTTCTTTTAGCGGCTGGTGTTGTTATTTTGAGTATTTTCTGTCCTCCTGCAGGAGCTGTGGCAGGCGTTGCTTTGGCGGCAGCGGACATGTATTCAGCTGCTTCAGGTAAGGACTGGATGACCGGTCGTGAGCTTGATGATGGTGAGCGCCTGATGCGTGGAGCCTTTGCCTTGTTTGACCTTGTGCCAGGTGTTGGTTACCTCAATGATTTGGCCAAGACAGGCAAGGTAGCAGGCTTGGCTGGTATCAAGGCAAGTTTGAAAACCAGCTTCAAGGAAGGCATGGAGCAGGCGGCTAAGAATATTGATAACTTCAAGACTGTGCTCAAGAATGTCGATGACTTTGGGAAGAAGGTTGTGACTAAAATCGATGATTTTGGGAAACAACTTGACAATTTAGTGACTAATAAGGTATCATCACTAGCTGACGACGTTGCTGGTAAACTTCGTCATGCAGATGAGACAATCAGCACCGCAGCACAGAATTTCCGCCTCAACATTGGTTTAGAACCACAATTGATTGATGGCTTTATGCCAACTCCACCTCCAGGGAAGTTGTCTGGTTTAGCTGATAACATTCAAGCTTTTGCGAAAAGTTTGGATGGTAGTGTGGATGATGTGGCGAGAGGCGCCAGTCGTCAAGCCAGCAAGGTGTGTGATAACTTTGCGGATGACGTTGCGGATGTTATTGTTCGTAAGGGGGAAGATGTTCCACGCTTGAAAGAAGTTGAAGTAGAATTCAATCGGAATCCGAAACACGATAAGGCAGAATTTACACGACAATTGGCCGATCAAGAGGCAGGTATGAATCAATTAACGGTTCAAGAATATTTGGATAACCGTGAACGGTATATTGCAGATGGGCGTGCACTTGAAGGGAATGCGGCACAACAGGCTGCCCGTAAAGAAGCATTTGAAGATAAACTTGAAGAGTTAATCAATGCAAATATGCCTATTGATAAAGCAGAACAGGAAGCACAAAAATGGCTAGATACTCAAGCAGCGTTACACAACCCTGATCAGATTGCGGGAGGCTATGCCGATAGAATTGGTGGCATGGGGGATTCAGGCATTAACTCCTCCATTGGTGCTCAATGGCAGTATCGAATTGATGCGGTAGATGAACAAATTCTTGAAATGGCTTCAAAACTGTCGCCAGAACAGTTGAATAGTACGTATTTAAATGTTAAACTAACACACTAATGGGAGGAGGCAAATAATGTTAGAGAACTTTAGAACAGTGGCTGAGATGCCTCAAGAAGTAATTGAAAAATATAAAGACCAGATTCCTGAAGAATTATTACGTATTTGGCAGGAAGATGGTTTGGGAACATTTTTAGATGGTTATTTGAAAGTCATTAATCCAGATGATTACCTCGAACTCATTCAAGAAACCTACTTCAGGGGAGATGTTTCGATTCCAATATTTGTGACAGCTTTCGGAGACATAATTACTTGGGAAAAAAATGCTTATGTAGGAATTGTAAAATATAAAAATAGTTTATTTGATATCATTATTAAAAATTTTACTCATTTTTTGAAATTTTTAAATAATGAATATATTACTAAAAATTTCGAATTATCTCTCTACCAAGAAGCAGTTAGGGCATATGGCGAACTGGATTATGATTACTGTTTTGGTTTTGTTCCCTTGTTAGCATTAGGTGGTCCTAAGGATGTTAAACATTTGGATAAAGTTAAAATTATTGAACATCTTTATATTATTACCCAATTAGTTGGTGGCATTGGAATGGACGACTAAAGAGGTGGCCTCGTTATAAAAGTTTATTTATCATTGGATTAATCGGATTTTTAGCCTTTACAGAAGTCTATGGGATTTACCTCTTTTTTACAGAACGATACCTCTATGTGGAAGATTTAGCCACCAATGGTATATTGAGTTTTACCGCCCTCTATATCATTTTTAATCTTTTACTTGTCTTTGGATTGGTTAGAAAAGTAATTAGAAGTGGAATTGTATAGATGTTGAAGAGTCTATCTTAGTATGTTTTTGTTACTGAGTTTTTAAAAATTCTATTTGTTATTGAAAGATTCTAAATATCGCTTTGAAGTCTGTATTTTTACAGTTCTATATATTAAGTACGTATATAAGGGTTACTTGTAAGTTGATAACAGATATATGGTATAATAGAAAAAAATAATTTAGAAAAGAGAAATAAAATGGAAATAATCAAGGGTTCATCTAAAAATCCAGTAGTTGATGAATTATTGGTAGATTTTTTCGCTAAAAATCATCCAGAAATGGATGCAACATTGTATACAGGATATCCAATAATAGGTACTACACATGGACCGTATCCAATTGATGCCACTTTAATCTCTAGTGAATATGGTGTAGTTATTTTCGATTTAATATCTGGAACAGAAAGTTCTGATATTATAGGATTTGAAGAAAGACAAGATGAGATTTTTAATATTGTAGATGGTTATTTAAAATCATATAAGGAATTAACAAATAGGAGGCAGTTGAAAGTTCCTTTAACAATTGTTTCATATGCGCCAGAAGTTCATTCAAAAATTGAGGATGATGAATATCTAATTTTTAATAATGAGACTCTACATACTTTTTTTAAGAAACTTGATAATTATATTGATGATAAGAATTTTTCTACAGAAGATTTTAATCAAGTGAAATCTGTAATCCAGAATATAAAAAATATCAGAGAAAGTATTTCGGAAAGAAAAATTACCACACCTAATTCAAGGGGAGCAAAGATTGAGGAGGTAAAAAAACATATTGCAACTCTTGATCCTCAGCAAAGTAAGGCGGTAGTTGAGTCTGTTGAAGGTGTTCAGAGGATCAGAGGGTTAGCTGGCTCTGGTAAGACTATTGTATTAGCAATGAAAGCCGCCTATCTGCATGCCAAACATAAAGATTGGAAAATTGTAGTAACATTTAATACAAGATCACTTAAAGAGCAGTTTAAAGAATTGATTACAAGATTTTATGTATCGCAAACTCAAACATTACCTAATTGGGAAAATTTAAAGATATTAAATGCTTGGGGACGACCCGTGTCTGGAGATGACGATGGGCTCTATCATCAATTTGTAAAATATCAGGATGATGCGGAATACTATGATTTTGCACAGGCAAAAAGAAAATTTGGGTTTGAACCATTTGAAAAAGTTTGTCAAGAAGCAATTCAAAAAATGAATCAGTCAGTTCCACTATATGATGTAATTTTAATAGATGAAGCTCAAGATTTTTCTAAATATTTTTTTCAGATTTGTTATCATTTAGTAAGAGATAAGAAACGAATTGTTTATGCATATGATGAGCTTCAAAGTCTTTCGGGTAAGTCGTTGCCATCTCCTGAGGAATTATTTGGTAATAAAACTGGTACAGATACACCGAGAGTTACATTAGAAAGAAATGATGATAGTGAAGACATTGTTTTAGAAAAGTGTTATAGAAATCCTAGACCCATATTGGTGACAGCACATGCTCTAGGTTTTGGCGTCTATCGTAAAACTGATGAGCGTTCAAATACAGGATTAATTCAAATGTTTGAAGACTCTGAATTATGGAATGAAGTTGGTTACGAGAATACACTCACAAGGGATCATCGTATTGAATTAGGTCAAGAAGTTAGATTAACGCGGACTGATAAAACGAGTCCTAAATTTTTAGAAGAACATTCTGATTTTGATGATTTAATTTTATTCAAGAAATTTGATGACAAAGATGCTCAGAGTGAATGGATAGCTCAAGAGATTATCAAAAATATTGCAAAAGATGACTTGACTGCAAAAGATATTATTGTAATAAATCCCGATCCTGTTAAAACTAAAAATGAAGTGGCTAAGGTTAGAAAGATTTTGTTTGAACAAGGTTACATCAGCCATATAGCAGGTGAAGCTAATGCTAATATTTTTTATGTTGATGATATTTCAATCACATTTACAGGAATTTATAGAGCAAAGGGTAACGAAGCTTCGATGGTATATGTTATGAATGCCCAGGATTGCTACGACTCTTTAAATGAATTGCAAACTGTACGTAATCGACTATTTACTGCAATGACTAGGAGTAAAGGATGGGTGAGAGTGACTGGTGTTGGAGAAAAAATGTCATTACTGTTAGAGGAATATGATTTAGTTAGAGAAAATAATTTTGATTTAAAATTTCACTATCCAAATAAAGAAGAATTAGCGCTTATTCAAACAATTAATAGAGATAAAACTGCTGCTGAGAAGCGAATGATAGATGATGCTAATAATGGAATTTTGAAGTTAGTAGATGGAATTAAATCTGGTCAGTTAACTGAATTTGATATAGCTCTTTCTGCTGAAGATCGTAAATTACTACTCCAACTTTTAAAAAAGGATTAAATTCATGGCAAAAAAATTGGGAGATAGCATAAATCAAGAAATCATAGAATTTACTTCCTACCTAACTACCATAGGTCTCGAAATTTCTAATAATTATCCTAGTCTTAAAAGTAAAACAAAAAATTTTAAAGAAAATATTTCTCACGCTACAGTAATTTCAAAAACTGTTGCTTGCATAAGTCCATCTGTTAAAAATAGCAATCATAAGATTATTTTTGATGATCAATTAGAGTATAAAGATTTATATAAAGAATTAGAAAAAGGAAAAAATTATAATGTAAAATTAGTTGATGGAGCATTGATTTCGTTAATATATGAAGTTGATGAAAATGAAGAACAGATTTTAATGCATAGACTAACTTTTTTCCCTTCACCGTTTTTATTCGCTAATGAGACTAATGAAGGATTCGACTTAAGCGATGAGTATGAAGAGCTATATTCAGATATAACTAGTAAAAATATATATCCTTTCCCTATCAGGTTTGATTTTGACCTATTTAGTAGTGTTGATATTGAACATCCAAAATCTCACTTAACTTTAGGTCAATATAAAAATTGTAGAATACCAGTTTCATCTGCTTTAACTCCTGGACAATTCTTGATTTTTATTATAAGAAATTTTTATTCAGCTTATTATAAACAGTATGGAGAACAATTTCACTCAATTTGTAAATGCTCTGGAATTGAGGAGTCTATTACAGCGAATGAAAAAACTATTCCTCATTTTATTGTAAAATAAAACACACATAGAATAAAAATCTGAAAACGAATATATTTAAATAAAATCCCATTAGTCTGATGTATGAAATGCCCCCTAATCCGATAAGGGTGGTGAGGCTTCTAAGGCGATGGAACATTACGCTAAGATGCTTAACAAGGTCAATGAGGTTGGTGATTTGTACAGTCGAGCCAATAGTGAGGTTTTCTACCTGATGAATCAATGGCTGGAACAAGATGAGGTTCTGGCACAGAACTTCCGAGATAGTTTGCAGGGCGGTGGTCCCTTGGCTGATAATTTGAGGCAGTTGTTCCCACCAGAGGAAGGAGGCAGCCAATGATGAAAAACGTTGAACTTCATCTTCACAAGTGGAGCAAAATGAAGGGTGCTTTAGGCTCTGTTACTGAGACTGGCTCCGGTGGTGGTTTTAGTGGTGGCAGTTACAGCAGCTGGGGCGGTCCAGCCATGTCCTCCTATAGTGGCATTGGTGGCAGCAACAGTCAGGGTTTTGCGAACCGGATTAAGTCCCTGGTTGAGATTACGGAGAAGGCCAAGCGGGCCATCAATGAGTTGGATGTGGATGGGGCTATTGGCAATCTTCACTTCCATGATGACCATGTGACGGCGATTACCTTACAGTCTAAACTGACCGCTCTAGAAACCTATGCGGGCAAGGTGCAACAGTACCTGAAGGATAAAATTGACCAGCCTTTCTACGAAAAGCTGGACAAGGTTGGAGATCGGCTAGAGGCTCTGAATATAGCTAGCTACAAAACTAGTAACCAGATTGGGTTTAAGAAAACTGAGGTCATCTATAGCGAAGCTGGCCAGTACATGGGTACTCGGGAAGTCTTGGCCAAAGAAGTTGGTCTCAAGGAACTTTATCAGGTTGACAATCCCTATAAGAAACGGCTTCAGGCTATGTATGAGGCCTATAAGTCTAGCGATGACTATAAAGAGAGCAAGCTGACCGAAGAGGACTACCTCTTTGCGAGTCATCAGACTAGAGCCTTTACTTATCACTCTCTTAATGATGAAAAGGCTGCCTTTGAGGGGAAACGAGACCTTCTTTTAGCTGCTGGTGTTGTCATTTTGAGCATTTTCTGTCCACCAGCAGGAGCTGTGGTAGGTGTTGCTTTAGCGACAGCGGACATGTATTCAGCTTCTTCAGGTAAGGACTGGATGACTGGTCGTGAACTTGATGATGGTGAGCGCTTGATGCGGGGAGCCTTTGCCTTGTTTGACCTTGTGCCAGGTGTTGGTTACCTCAATGACTTGGCCAAGACAGGCAAGGTAGCAGGCTTGGCTGGTATCAAGGCAAGTTTGAAAACCAGCTTCAAGGAAGGTATGGAGCAGGTGGCTAAGAATGTGGATAATTTCAAGGTTGTTCTTAAGAACGTGGATGACTTTGGGAAGAAGGTTGTGACTAAAATCGATGATTTTGGGAAACAACTTGACAATTTAGTGACTAATAAGGTATCATCACTAGCTGACAACGTTGCTGGTAAACTTCGCCATGCGGATGAGACACTCAGTACTGCAGCACAGAATTTTAGTCTTAATAACATTGGATTTGAGCCCCAACTAGTCAGCGGAGCTATACCAACACCTCCACCGGGTCGTTTATCTGGAGTAGCCGATAACCTCCAAGCCTTTGCCAAGAGTTTGAGTGGCAGTGTGGATGAGGTAGATATCCCTTCGGTAAGAGATGGTGAATTTAATAAGTGGTTTGACAGTCTAACTTCAGAGGAATTTATAAAGTTATGGGATAACCCTCAAATAAGGAAAATCATAGAAGATAGAATCCGCAAACCAGGAGGTTACCATGAATGGCATTTAGTTTCTAGGACACCAAAATTTAAAAGTTGGGGTGTTTCGATGGACGATATAAAAGAGATGAGAACTTTGACTATAGATGTAGAGTTCATAAATCCTCCTGGTCGCCATGGAGGACGAGGATCAACTAAAGCCCATAACGAAATTTTAAAAATTATTGATTCTGCGAGCGCATATGAGGATTTTGTAGTTGAGTTAAATGAGTGGGCGAAACGACGTATGAAAAACGGTATCTTAGACTTGCCAATAGGATTAAGGAGATAGAAGATGCAAACAGTAACATTATGGCTTGGAAATTTTCAGTCTGCTGAAGATTTAAAAAAATATTTGTATGTTGGATATACTGACGATGGAGACAGTATTGACTCCAATTTTGAGAAAGATTTTCATCTAGGTTTTTATGATAGAGATTTAATAGAAAGTGACTGGATTGAAAACAAAGAAGTAGCATTATCTGTTTTACTTGAAGGTTTTTCATATGATAATCAGATAATACAGCAGTTTTTAGAAACAGGAAGAGAGTACAACACTATAATATTGATATATGATTACTCCTATGATAAACGAATATTAAGAAAAGAAACGGATGATT
Organism: Streptococcus sp. A22; assembly: GCF_043674215.1. Classification (NCBI taxonomy): domain Bacteria; kingdom Bacillati; phylum Bacillota; class Bacilli; order Lactobacillales; family Streptococcaceae; genus Streptococcus; species Streptococcus sp. A22. Next base: position 17,474 of record NZ_JBIMJQ010000018.1, on the reverse strand, counting down.
TTTTTCTTGAATTGATTGGAACTGCCTCATATGAAGTCTAGATAATAAAGTAAAGTAGCCTCTGCAGCTGATAATCTAGCTGGTAAACTTCGTCATGCGGATGAGACACTCAGCACTGCAGCACAGAATTTCCGCCTTAATATTGGTTTAGAACCACAATTGATTGATGGCTTTATGCCAACTCCACCTCCAGGGAAGTTGTCTGGGTTAGCGGATAACATTCAAGCTTTTGCCAAGAATTTGGATGGCAGTTTGGATGAGGTGGTGGAGACAACAAGACTTGAGCGGCTCAAAAATTTTGCTGAGGGTAATTGTTCTTTTGATGATGTTTTATCAGATTTTGTAGATGAGTACGTTGAAGCAGTAAATTCGAATAAGCTTTGGTCTTGGAGAAAAAATATTGCATCAGGGAATGCTTTGACTTCTCAGCAACGTTCAGTTATTAAACGATATGCTATAGATAGAGGTTTGTTACCAGATGTAAAAGTAATTCCTGTAGATGGGATAAAATATGGATTTGCCGATTTTAAGGGAGCAGGATTGGTAGAAGTAGCAGTAGATCTTCCTAAAGATCTATGGTTGAAATCGGATGCAGAACAATTTAAATGGCTTGATGAACAAATTGGAGGTTCGCGTCTAGGAATGACTTGGCATCATACAGAAATTCCTGGGAGAATGGAGCTTGTTCCATTTGGAATTCATAATATTACGTCACATAATGGCGGTAGAACCTTTGGTATGTGGGCATACGCAATCAGATAAGAGATGTTATAAAGGAGAAGAACATGAATTTTGAAATAGAGTCTTATGTTAAACCATTACCAAGTGAAATTTTATTAGATAATAGCGAAAAGTTCTGGAAGGTATCGCTCCCCTTAGACTTCAGACAGTTTATGATGAAATATAATGGGTGTATACCGAAAAATAGACAGCTAAAAATTAATAATCATGAATATTTTATTGAGCGTTTTTTGTGTATTTTAGATACTCCTCAGGAAAATGAGAATGGCATATATGATATTGATGTTGTTTGGTCACAATTGGATGAACGATTATTCTTTCACGATTATGTTTTAGGTGTAGAACTCCTTCCAATAGCTGTACTCTTCGCAGGAGATTTTATTTGTCTAAATTTTAGTCAAAACAGACTATCTCCAAGTATTTGCATTTGGTATCATGAAGAATCGTACGAATTTGACCCCTCTATTCAAAAGGTAGCAGATAGTTTTTCAGAATTTTTAGAAATGCTATGTTAGAATTGTATGGTTTTTCTATTCACTATAAAGTGCACGAACAAATAAAAGGCGTGATTAATTACGCCTTTTATTTGTTCGCGGTCATGAAATAACCTATTAAGAACAATTTCTCTAAGACACTTTCTGTAATTCGTAACCGCCCAATAACAAAGTATATTGAAAAGGCTCCAAAGTCCTATCGACTCTGGAACCTTTTTCTATTTACATGCTCTCTTAATTTTTTCCTTCCATGGCAAATAAGCCTCCAGCACCTCCTTTTTTGCGAGTGTCTCCTCATTAGGTAAGTGTTCTAGAAGATAGTTCATATATTTCTCTGCATCAAGTCCGTGTCGCTTAGCTGTTTCTAAAAGACTCAAAATGACAGCTGTTGACTTGGCTCCCTCAAAGCTTTGAGAGAATAGCCAATTTTTTCTGCCCATCACCAAGGTCTTCATAGCCCTCTCAGCCATATTGTTGGACAGGACTAGGTCACCGTCCGATAGAACGGTTCGGAAGGTGGTTTCGTATTTGAGGCTATACTCTATTGCAGTACCCAATTTGGAGCCTGGCAAGACAGCCTGATTGCGACACCAATCAAAGAACTCGTCCATCAAGGGAGTTAATTCTGTCTGTCGTTTATGCAGCCGCTCCTCAGTAGACAAGTCAGCCCAGTCATTCTCCAGGGCAAATAGGCGGTCGCAATAGGCTAAACCCTTAGCTCCTAAAGAAGTTTTGTCTGTCTTCTTAGGAGTCGCCTCAAAAAACTTTCGTCTGACGTGAGCCCAACAGCCAACCAGCTGAGCCTTGTCTAATTGACGATAAGCACTCCACATGTCACAATGAACGTAGCCCGCATAATCCCCTAGAAATTCCTCCACAACCAAGCCACTCCGTCGTTTGTCATGATGATAAAGGGTAATTCCATTTTTCTCCTGCTTCCCAGACAAGAAGGTCCAGTAGAAGGTCAACTGGCTATCATTTTCCAAGACCTTGTAGGAGGTTTCATCCGCATGAAGAATAGGCTGCTCCAACAATTTCTCGTGCAACAGGTTATAAATCGGCTCGAAATAATACTGACTAGACTTGATGTGCCAGTTAGCTATTTCCTTCCGACTTATTGGCAGGCCAAGCTTATGCCAGTCCTCTTCCTGACGGTAATTTGGCACCTTTAGATTGAATTTCTGGTGAATAGTGTGGGCAATGATAGAAGCTGAACCCAAGCTGTGTGCCAGAGGTGCCTTAGGAACAGGAGCCTTGATAATCTTATCGCTCAGATTCTTCTGACTACATGCCTGACACTTGTAAGCGTGTTGAACATGGTCAATCCGCTTTAATTGTGCAGGAATGAAGACCAACTCTTGTCGTTGAACAGTTGAACCAATCTCCTTCAATTGACCATGACAGTCTGGACAGGTACAATCTTCGCCCTGCAATTCGTGATGAACAATCTCTGGAGTGAACTGACTAAAAATAGCCTGACGAATACCCTTAGCTTTCTTGCGTTTATAAGTGATAATCTCTGTTTCAACTGGGTAAGTCAGCTTCTTCTTCAGGCAGACTTTCCTCCCAAGCAAGCTCAGCTGACCGGGTTGATAGACAACCTTCTCTGATGATTTTCCATAGAGTTTCTGTCTCAGATACTCAACCTGCTCACGAAGGAGGGTCAACTCGTTGGTAAGTTGTTCAATCGTTGAGGTCTGTTGTTTAATAATTGCCAATAACTCATCCATACGATTGAGCCTCCTTCTTTTTATCTCATTATACACAAAGAAAAGCCATGATTTCAATGGAAATCACGACTTTTTGAAACATTTATTTTTGGGATGATAGAAAATCCTTTCATGAGCCAGTCCACCTGCTCGGAAGTGAGGGCTTTAACCTCCTCTTCATTGCTTGGCCAGGTCAATTTCCCATTTTCAAAACGTTTATACAATAACCAAAATCCCTGTCCATCCCAGTAAAGAACCTTGAATCGGTCTTTTCGACATCCGCAGAAGAGATAGACCTGACCGGAGAAGGGATCCAGATTGAATTGACTTTTGACAAGGTAGGCGAGAGAATCAATCCCTTGTCGCATATCCGTTTTCCCGCAAACCAAGTAGACTTGACCTAAATCACTGAGTCGGATGGTCATAATGCAGTACCTTATCCAAGATTGTTTCCATTACTTCAGGATTGATAGATTGGAAGAATGAGACTTCCGTTTTTCCGAAACGAATTTTCATCAAAATATCGTTTCTGCTTTTCTTTTCAAAGCAGCGAGATTTGGGAATAGTCAATGGGACAATGGGCTGTGACATAAAAAATCCTCCAGTTTGTTTTTATAACAGTATACTGGAGGAGGGAGTGAGTAGATAGATACCTTGTTATTGGGCGGTTACGATTGATGAAAAGAAAATCCAAAATAAAAAGTTACAGGCTATTTCAGTAGCCATTGATGATTTATAAGTCAGGTAGTTCTATGTGGGCTACCTTTTTACAATTGAAGGAGAGGATAATGAATTTTTTTTCAAAAGAAAAAACAGAACCAGGATCAATTTAAACGACTGATCCATCGACTATCAGAGATGTCAGATACTGAACTAACCAAAGTAGAACAAGTCCTAGATGTGGTTTTTGATACAAATTTTAAGCCTGATACGAGCGTTGAATTATCTCAAAGCGTTATAACTGACGAGGAACAAAGTCTTGATAAGTCGATCCAAGAAGCGAAAAATAAACTTAACATGGAATAATTCGAAAAAAACATTGAGAGATTTAGACAAGGTAGGCGAGAGAGCAATAATAACAAATAACAGACCAATTATTTTGGCCTGCTTTTTGAAATATATGTCATCGTTGAATCGTAACAGTATAGCCTAACTAGATTATTATCTCGTGAAGGTTCCACATTGAACATAAAATAATGGTCACGATGGTCTTTCGAATTTTCCTTATTTAGCTTAAAATAGGGCTTTTGAGATTTTGCCATGGCAAGCATAATATCATCTGTTAAAAAAGTAAGTGGAGTATCTAGGGCTGAGTAGCGATAGAAATCCTCTTCAAATTTTCTGTAGCTATCACTAAAATAATCCATTTGTAATTGATTTTTATTAAACTCAAGCTGATTCATACTCTACCTCCAAGTCTATTGCAAGAATATCAGAGATTTTGATACTGATGTAGCCTTCTTTTGTTTCAAATGAAATCGATTGAAAAGTCAAGTTCTTTACTTTCCCTACATAAGTCCTGCCAGGAACTGTCAGAATACCAGTTAATTGGTGGCTATATAGTTGATTGAGTAGCAGTAGTTTATCTGCTAAACTTAACTCACTTGAATAATCAATGCGATTACGTTCTTGTTCTAAGCCTGATGTATGTTCTGATAAGAAAAATCCCATCCATTTGGCCATCTTTCGGTCTTGGTATTCTCTAGCAACTTTAAATGGGAGATAACTTCTATCAATCATTTTAAACCCTCCAATCCTCCAGCGGAATGTCCACCGACTAATCTACTGCGAGCAATTGCCCTTGAATTTTCTAATAAAGAACTAGCTTTCTGTACAGCAAGAAATCCAAATCGATCACGAATGGAATCAATGGTTGTCTCCAATTTTTCCTCTTTTTCACTTTCTTCAAAGTTATCAAAAAGAGAAATCACAGCAAAGTTTTCATCCACCAATCCATCGTACCTTACAGCAATGCTTCTAACTGCCCCTCCATCGTATTTAGAACGAAAGAGAGAAACAACTTCATCTTGAAAAACAAGCGTACGATTATTGGGGTTAATTTTTCTTTGAACATTGATTGATTTCTTGTTTTCGAAGTTTGAATAGCCTACACTTATGGCAACTACGGTTGCTTTTTTGTGCCTTCTGCGTAGCCGAATCGCAACTTGCTCTGCCATTTCACGTAGGACAAGCTCTATATCGCTTTGACGTGTATAGTCTTTGTGAAGTACTTGTGAATTACCAATCCCAACTTCTTTTGGCCGATAGGGTTCATGGACATTGCTCTCATCAATTCCATTGGCATGGAACCAGTGTTGCACGCCAATCACACCAAATTCTTTTTTCAAGATAGTAGGGTCACAGTTGGCCAATTCTTTAATGCTGTAAATTCCCAATTTGTTTAGTCGTTTTTCTGTTTGTGAACCTATTCCCCAAAAGTCAGTCATTTTGGGAATATTCCAGACCTTCGTTTCAACATCTTCATAAGACCAATTGGCACGCATGGTAGCAGTGGTTTTAGCTTCGTTATCAAGTGCTAACTTAGCTAGAAGTGGATTGGCATTACTCATTCCAACAGTTGAATAGACACCCGTTTTTTCCCAAATATCGTGTTGAATTTTTGCTGAAACCACATCTAACTTATCTTTGCGACTCAGAGATTTGTCTTCAACAAAATAATTTAGCGATGAAGTTAAGTCGATAAATCCTTCATCAATAGAATAGGGCAGAATATCTGTCGGATCTGCATAATTTTGAAATACTTTTTGTATTTCAAGATTTTTTTGAATGTACAAGTCCATCCTGGGTGACACTATAAATGTACGCTTGGCCCAATTTTCTATGAAGGAAACAAATTTTGCATCCGTTGGTAATCCTGAGATTTTAGCACGGTAGTAGTTAAATTTTCTTGTCTGAACATCAAAGGGGAGGTCGTAGGCTCTACCGACATTTCCTTTACCAAATACTTTTTTGAACATTGGAGAAGAGGCTAAAATTAGACCAGAAGAGTTGTCAGCCCTACTCATGACACAAAGTGAAGTATGGAGCGGGTGAAGTCCTCTCTCAACACATTCGATGGAGGCGTAGAAGGATTTCATATCAACAAAAGCAATATCGCTACGTGGTTCTTTTGAATAGTCGATATAGCCCATACTATTCACCTTGTTTTTAATTTTGCTAATTCATCGACCAATTCTGTCAGATGGTCTGTTACGTCGTATTCTTTTTGGTCGAGTAATAAAATAATTCTATTTGCTTTAATAAATATTATGTCGTCAAACTGTCTTGACATTACTAACCTCCAATCACCGGCATGAAGTGGCCTACAACTTTACCAACAATTCTGATTTCATCTTCAAATGGGATAAACCTTTCAGCAACATCTGGGTTAATTGACACCATTCGGAATCCATCTTCTTCACGATAGAGTTTCTTGATATAGAGCAATCCATTCCAATTCAAGGCATATACAGCTCCATCGTAATCAAAACCAGTTGACCTGATTAAAGCGACTTCACCGTCTTTATAAACAGGTTCCATAGAATTACCAGAAATCCATGTTGCTATATCGAATCCTGTATATTCATCTTCCGAATAGACAGTCTCAGTTTCAAATTCATCGTATAGACCTTCACCAGGACCAGCAGATAGTTGAATTTCTGATAGAACTTCCACAGCAAACAACGGAACAATCTTTTCATGAACCTTTTGAGTTTGAAGCAATTCCTCAGCATACTTATCTACTTTTTCCTGGTTCTGTAAAGAAAGCTGAAGATAAGTATTGACTATTTTATATTCTGACTCAAAATATGTTTCAGGAACATCTAATAGGATAGCTAGTTGTTTGAGATTGCTTTGGTTTGGTTTAGTCTTTTCATTTTCCCAATTAAAATAAGAAGAGCGGTTTATTTGAAGTTTATCTGCTAGTTCAGATTGAGAATAGCCAAGTGTTATTCGTCTTTCTTTTAATCGTTTACCAGAAAACATATTACCTCCTGAAAACCATTGTTGTTTTATAAACTAACAAAATTATATCATAGAAGATTTAAGATGCAAGAGGAAAGTAATATAAAACGGATCCTAAATTAGCAATTTTAAAATAATAGCACGATTTATGTGATATAATTTCAATAAATAACTATTTAAACTAATGTGCGAGATTAAGGTAGGCAATATGATAGCAAGAATTATAATACAAAACTTCAAACGTTATCAGAAAGTTGATTTTACTTGTAATTCTGAAGTTAATATTTTTGTTGGGGAGAACGGTTCTGGGAAATCAACTCTATTATATGGAATTGGTTTAGTGCTGAGTGGTGGTCACAGTCAAATAGAAAGAAGTAGTTTGTCTAGTATCATTAACCAAGAATCGATTATAGAATTTATGGGTACAAGGGATATCAATCAGCTCCCTGAGGTCTTCGTTGAAATATATTTTGATGAATCAAGTGCTGAAATTTCCTCTAACTTCAATATCGAAGGGAAGCATAACTCTCAAAAAATCAAAGCTTTTGGACTTTCATTAAAAATAACACCTAATCAAGATTACATAGCTGAAATTACTTCTGTCTTAAATAATAGTAATTGGACAGTCTTTCCATTTGAGTTCTATAAAGTTGAATTTTTGACATTTTCAGGGAAAACCTACTCCTCTTACAATAAACCGTATAAGTTTCTACATTCAATAATAAATACTAGTCTAATTGATACACAACAAGAGATTCAAAAACGTATCCATGAGGTGTATTTAGATAATATTTCAGCTGAAAATAGAGCAAAAGTTAATCATCAATACAGGATAAATTCACTTAATTTTTTAAATGCTTTAAGGAAGGATGAATTGTTGACGGAGAATGCTTCAGAATTCCAACTTCATTTTGATGAATCAGAAAATTCATTTAGAAATTCAGTATCAGCTGTAAAAAATGGTGTAGATATAAAAAATTTAGGGCAGGGTGAAAAAGTATTATTAGGAGTTGAAAATGCATACAGTCATCTCAAGGAAACGGTTAGAATACTGCTTATTGAGGAACCTGAAAATCATTTGAGCTACCAAAACCTACAGAAATTGGTTAAAATGTTAAGTTCAAATACAGGTGTTCAAGTTTTTATTGGGACTCATTCAAATATGATTGCTTCAAGATTAGGTGTGGACAATCTTCTTTTTTTAGATAATGGTCAGATATCTAAACTTGAAGGTTTGAAAAAAGATACGATAAGATTTTTCAAAAAATCTACCAATCAAAATTTATTGAACTTTTCTCTAGGTAAGAAGATTATTCTAGTTGAAGGGAATGCTGAGTATATTCTAGTAGAGAAGTTTTTTGAAATAATCCATTCAAAAAAGCCTGAAGAATTTAATGTATCAATTATTTCAGTAGATGGATTAAGTTTTGAAAGGTATTTAGAAATTGCTGCTTGTTTTGTAGATAAGAAGGTGGTAGTAATTACGGATAACGATAGTGATTATGAAGGAAATGTACAGTCAAAGTACAGTTCATATCAGCAATTCCAGAATATAAAAGTTTCTTCTGATTTAGATAATGATAATCAAACATTTGAAATATGTATTTATAAAAATAACAAAGCTTTGTTAGATTCTTCAGGTTTAACTAAATCCAAAGATTTACAAGGATACATGCTCAGAGAAAAGGCTGAATTTGCATTGAGATTACTAGAACACTTGGAAACTGATAATATAAGCGAAAAATTTATTATACCTAATTATATTAAAGAGGCGATTGAATGGATAATAAAAGATTGATTCATGCCGTTGCTGGAAGTGGCAAAACAACAAAAATAATTGAAAGTATTGACCCTCAAAAAAGAAATCTTATTATAACATACACTGAAACGAACCAGAATACAATTAGAGCAAAGCTGATTGACAAATTGGGCTATAATCCTGAGTCTACTTTTATTTTTGGTGTCTTTGAGTTTCTATATAGTTTTTGCTTAGTGCCATATTTAGGGAAACGACCAAAAGGAATAAACTTTGAATATGAAACTCAAGGACAGTTTGATAATAATTCTATTGATGCTGCGGGTAGAGTTATTCAGAATCAACTTTCTAAGTCTTTAATCAGGGGGACGTTAATTTATAATAGGAGTAAAATCCCATTTGATAATTCATATTTAGAAAGAATTGATAAATTTTTTGATTGTATTTATGTAGATGAGTGTCAGGATTTTGAGTCAGATGATTTTGATTGGCTTTTAAGCCTAAGTAAACTTAGTGCAGACGTTCTATTACTTGGAGATTTTTATCAAAAAACTTTTAAAACTTCAAGGAGAGGGAATAAGGGGAAAGGTATTCATTCTAATTTTGAGAATTGGTTAAAAGTTATTTCTGATTCAGGATTTAAAATTGATTTGTCAAGTTTGTCAAAAAGTTATCGTTGTCCAAAGATAGTTTGTGACTTCATTGTTGAAAGCTTAGATATTGAAATTTCATCGCAGAAAAAAGAAAATCAAACTACAAAAATTTTGTTCATAGATTCACAGGATAAAATAGAATCAATCATGACAGATGACAGTGTTATGAAACTTTTTTATCAAAAATCTTATGATTATGATTGCAAAAGTCAGAACTGGGGTGACAGTAAAGGCTCTGAATATGAAAATGTTTGTGTAGTATTAAATCCAACAACATATAAATTATTCGTAGCCAATCGTTTGAATGAACTCCCTTCACAAACCAAAAGTAAATTTTATGTTGCGTGTACTCGCACGAGAAGAAGCTTATATTTTATAAAGCAATCTGATATAGAAAATTATCGAAAAAGGAGATAACATGAAAATAGTTAAAGATATATTTATTAAAAGACCAATGATGTGGCAGTATTATCTATCACTTTTTTTAGAGATTCCTATTGTTTTTTGGTTTATTAGAAATATTCCTCAAAATTTATTTGAATGGGTTACCATGGTAGGTTATATAATTATTTCTCTTATATACTATAGAGTAAATCGTGACGATTTGAAATACTATTTTGTTTCTGTAACGGAGCAGTCGAGTAAGGAATATAATCCTAAATTTGGGGGATATTTTTTTAGTTCGATATTTATTTGCATTAAATTTATTTCTATGGGAGTTTTTTTACAGGTTTTGTTACAAAGTTTATTTAGAGAGTTAATTATACCAGGTACAGGTATTACAATTTATAGTCTCCCACTATTTGTAGCAATGTGTTTTATTTTATCTAAAATTTTATTTTATTTATCGCAGTTACCGCCTGTGTATCTTCTTAGTTGTATTGCTATTCCCTTATTTATATTTTCTTTAATCGGAATAGAAAAAGCCTTACTCAGTTGGACTTTTATATCAATAATACTATCAAGTTTAGTACCTCAATTTTTAAATGAGGATATAAAAATATTACAAAAAAAGAATTTTTTAAAAATTATGAATAATACAGCTGACAATGAGAATAAAGAAAAAATTACAAGATTAAAATATCAGGTTTTATTATTTATACCATTCTTCTATCTTGCACTCATTATTTCAGAAGTTTTAATATACAATGATGAATTTAATTTCTTATACAATTATTTATACGATAGGCATGAAAATATTCTAAATGTCTCATATTTGTCAGATTTAAATATGATTGCTACGATTGTTAAAGTATTGGTAGTATCATTTATCTTGATTGTATTCATTGAGTTTAAAGATATTATTATTGATAAGTTATCGAAATTTATTATAATTAAAGTTTTAAAAAATGAATTTAATGTTGCCTTATATGGACAATATAATAGGGCATTTTTAAAAAATAAAAAATGGCAGTTCGATGAGTCAGATTATTATTGGTGTATTAAGAATAATTTTCAAAGTGGTAATAAGGAGGTATATACGTATGAAGAAGGGATTATAAAAACTAAATCTGGTAATTACAAGAATATTAAAATAGTATCCGAAGATATTTTGATTATTGATGATACCTATTATGTAAAAACTACTTCAGACGTTTATAAGAGCTTACTGCAAGAAAATAAATCAATTGGATTTAAATTATTGAAAAAGCCAGAATTCAGCGTTATTTTATTCCCACTTATTTTGTTAACTATCTCCATAATTGGGTCAACACTAGCAAACAATATTATGACTAATAATTTGAGAGGAGAGTATGTTTTTGCTGATGTGAAAGATGGAATTATAAACAGAATTGATCAGTCTAAAAAAATTGAATTTAGGAATAATGAAATTTTATTAAATAAGCAAATTTATAAAGTAGATAATGTCACCATGCAAATACTAGATAGTAATTCTGAAGTAGTTGGATCATACAATAAACAAGGTATTCTTGTATTTAAAGACGATTCCCAAAATATAAGCAATTATATTTTGAAGTCTTCTCAATAATTTACAAATATAATTACAAAATAATATTGTTTGTATGTTATTTTTGAGAGCCTTGGCTCTCTTTTTTCTTACTCATATTTTCAATTCTGTGATACCTTTTCCAAATCTTTCTTGTTATCCTAATCTCATTCCATTGAAAATCAATATTTAATTTTTCACTGGGGGTTTGGGGGCGGAGCCACCAAGTTATCTTATCGTTGGCTGTCAAAACTGTAAGGTTTTGGTCAGCTGGCGATATGATTTTTGGGATATTGTGGACACAATATCTGAGCTCGCAAAAGCCGAAAAGCGAAGCGTTGAGGCTTTTTGGAAGTACCCGTATCTGATACGGTATCGGGTTAGACCCGATAGAGGCAAGTAGAGAAGGAGTATAACGAGATGACAGACCACTATCGCTTTATCCGTAAGGAAATAAATCTGACCTCAGAGGAACTGGAGCAGATTCAGGAGCTGATGAGGCAAGAACACGCAGAGCAATTCTCTCCCTTTGTCCGTCAAAAGCTGATGGACTTGGTTGAGAGGAAGCAGACAGTGACGGACTGGTTTACCCTCTGGCAGTCCCAGAAGGTTGAACAGATTAGCCGTGACATCTTACATGTGACTGTCCTGGCTGAGCAGACCCAGCAGGTCACGGCAGAGCACTTACGAATTATCTTGACCTGTGTGCAGGAGTTGATGGCTGAAGTCGAGAAAGCTATCCCACTCAGTCTAGATTTTCGTGAAAAGTACATGGGAGGTTAGGCATGGAGAATCGTTACCGCACCAATCTCAAAAAAGTGTTTCTGACGGACCAGGAGTTGGCGACATTGAACGACTGTATTGGTCAGAGTCGCTGTAAAAATTTTTCCCAGTACGCTAGGAGAGTTCTCTTAAATCCCAACATGACTTTTCTGACCATTGACACCAGCAATTACCAGGAGTTAGTCTTTGAGCTGAGACGGATTGGGAATAATATTAACCAGATTGCACGGAAGGTCAACCAGACCCATATCTTAACACCGACTGATCGAGCTAATCTTTGTCAGGGCATTAGCCAGCTCATCAAGGAAGTGGAAAAGGATTTTGACATCAAGTGTCAACAGTTGAGGGCCTTCTATGGTAGTGACTAAGCATTATGCCACACATGGTAAGAAGTATCGTAAGAGCCTTATCAAGTATATCCTCAATCCTGACAAGACAGAGCAGCTGAAGCTGGTCTCCGATTTTGGCATGAGCAACTACCTGGACTTTCCTAGCTATGAAGAATTGGTGGAAATGTATCATGCCAACTTTGTCAACAACGATAGGCTCTACGATTCCAGAAATGATCGGCAACAGGTCAAGCAAACGAAAATCCATGCCCACCACCTGATCCAATCCTTTTCCCCTGATGACAAGCTCACACCTGAAGAGATTAACCGCATTGGCTATGAGACCATTAAAGAATTAACAGGTGGGAGTTTTCGTTTTATTGTTGCGACCCACGTTGATAAGGACCATATCCATAACCATATCTTGATTAACGCTGTGGATAAGCAGTCAGATAAAAAACTCAAATGGGACTATGCCCAGGAGAGAAACCTTCGTCTGATTTCAGATCGCATTGCCAAAGAAGCTGGAGCAAAAATCATCAGCCCTAATCGTTACTCGCATGAAAAGTTTGAGACCTATCGCAGAACCAACAATAAGTTCGAACTCAAGCAGCGACTTTACTTTCTCATGGGAAATAGCAGGAGCTTTGAAGATTTTTTGGACAAGGCTCCTGCTCTAAACGTGGAGATGGATTTTTCTCGTAAGCATGCCCGCTTTTTGATGACTGACCGTAACATGAAACAGGTCATTCGCGGCGACCAGCTCAACAAACGCCAACCCTACACCGAGGATTATTTTCGGGAGCAGTTTGCGAAACGAGGTATTGAAGAGCGACTGGAGTTTCTTTTACCCAAGGCTAGGAGCCTGGAGCATTTGGTTAAAATGGCAGAGCAGCTGAACCTGATCATTTCTCCCAGACAGAAACACGTTGTCTTTACTTTATCAGAGAATGGCAGGAGCATAGCCATAAAAAATGAGAAGTTGAGTGCCAAGTGTCTTTACGATGTCCAGTTTTTTGAAGACTATTTTTCTAAAGAGAAAGAGCTCCCAGACGTTAGCCTGGAAACTCTTATGTCAGATTTTGAAAAGTACCAGGAGGAAATGAACAAAGATAGGCTGCCTAACGAAGAACTTTGGCCATCCTATACGGATTTCAAAGAAACACGAGACCAGGTTCAGGAGTTTGAAGTTGTTTTAGCAGAGCACCAGATTGACAAGTTAGTCAAGGACGGTCTCTTTGTCAGAATCAATTATGGCATCAAAAAAGGCGGCTTGGTCTTTATACCAAACCGTAACCTGGATATTAAAGAAACGGATACGGGAAAAACCTATCACGTTTTTATTAGTGAGACTGCCCAATTTTTTATCTATCACAGAGACAATGCCCAGCTCAATAAGTACATGAGAGGCCGAGATCTGATTCGTCAACTCTCACACGACAGCAAGCATATCCCTAAACGCAGACGACCAACACTTGATACCCTCAAAGAAAAAATTGCAGAGCTTAATCTTTTGATTGACCTGGATACTGACAATAAATCCTATCAAGAGATTAAGAACGAAATGATTCAGGATATTGCTCAACTGGAGTTGATGATTACGGATTATCGGGATAAACTTGCTTACCTTAACAAGGTGGCGGAAGTGTTGCTAAATCTTAATAACGCAGACCCAGAAAACAGACGGCTAGCTAGATATGACTACGCCAAGATGAACCTGACATCAGCCATTAAACTGGAGCAGGTAGAGAAGGAGATAGCAGAAAATCAAAACTCCATGACGAAATGGATAGATGACTACGAATATGAGATAAGAAGATTAGAGAAGTTTATCAACATACTTGATAACACTAGAAATCAAAATATCACTAAATTAAAACAGGAAACAAAATCAATTTAGTTGTTTGAGATACCATGGGAAAATTATAAGACTGATAGTATTAATTTCACTATCAGCCTCATAGGTTATTTAACGTTTAAGTAGAATTCCAATATCAAGATAGATTAAATAGAATCTAATTTCTTTAAATAATTTTCTATCTTCATCAGCATTAAAGGATTGTTATAAATCTTGCATAACTCTCTTGCTTCTATATAATAATTTTTGACTTCTTCTTTGTCTAGAAATTGAGCTCCAGCATTTCCGACAAGAATGAGTAGGGGAGCTAGTTGGTAGCTTGTTTGCCGCTCTTTACAGATCTCGATCGTTTCAAGAGCTTCTTGGACGGCTTCGTTATATTTTTCCTTTGACACTAAATAGTGAGCGTAGTTGTAGCGAACTCTGATGTAACCAAATAAAAACTCTTGATGATCTAGATTTTTTGTCTGATACAACTCCATTAAATGAGAGTAGTTTGCTTCATATTCTTGTTCACGGCCAACGAGGGAGTAGAAATTAGATAGTGTGTTCAATGTCTTTAAGTAAATTAAAGTAGTTGAGGATACTTTTGATAATATATTTTCCAAGTAGGAGATGGCCTCAAACTGAAGGTTATATTGGTAGAAGTCAATGATAGCTTTAATCCATTCAAGGTAAGTTCGGTCTTCTAGTGTTAGAAAAGTGCTTCGGCCAACCTCTATTTTATAAAGATATTCTAAATCGTCATAATTCCTATCGTCTAGTAGACGGGAAGATAGGTGTTTGAAGTTGGACAGGTTAGACTTGACTTCAATTTGTTCATTGAAAAAGTAATCTAATGGGACTTCAAGTCGCTGAGAAAGTTTAAACAAAAGGTCAGCGGATGGAATGAAGTGTCCTCTCTCAATCTTACTGATCTGGCTCTGTTCGCAAATCCCTTCTGCAAGAACATGTTGGGAAAGCCCTAGTTCTTTTCTTTTGATTCTGAATTTTTCAGCTAATTTAGTCATAAAACAATAATCCTTTCTGCTTCATCTTCCTCTATTATATATAATTTAGTTAAAAATGGCAAATTCTTGTTAAATAAAATTACTATTTATAATATAAAAAAAAAAAAAAAGTGAAAAATCGCATAAAAATAATTGCCTAAATAAAGTCTATATGTTAGAATAAAGGTAAGGAAATAGAAAGGGGTTTCATTACATGAGAAAAAAACGTGGAATTATAAAATTAGTTACATTTGTATTACTAGGTGTTTTTACGTTTAGTAATACAATTCCTTACCAACAGTTTATTCAGAAGGATAAACAATTGGAGATTCGAGTAGAATCACAAAAGAAGTCTGATGGTCTTGATGTTGGGAAAGCTGATTGATTTCGTATTCTTTTAAAATTCAACTATTTAGAGAAAGGTATTCTGATGAGAGCTTGTAACAATACCAGATAGATATAAGAATGGAGATGTTTGATAAGATGCTTTCATAGCTAACCAACTGTTGAAAATTATGAGTTACAAAATCTAAAGTATTTAAGATTGGTTTATAAAATTAGGTCTCTGTCTGTAGAAAGGAGCGTGCAGTTAGAAAGGAGGAAAAAATAGGATACTATAATTCAGACTGAGATTTCTAATTAAAATATGTAGTTGCATTTCGCTTATTTTCATAATATTCTATTCAGAGGAGTAATAATATGTTAAAAATTAGAAAAGTAGTTGCATCATCCCTTGCCGTTTTGGCATTTAGTTTGGCTCTTCCTGTTTTGGCGGTTTCTCATCGTGGTGGCGATTGGAACTATGGAGGCCACCATAATCCGAATAATTGGGGAGCATTCTCGAACTATTATCACGGATCACAGTATCACTGGTCTTATGTTGGTAGTACGGCACGAAATAATCAAAGAACAGCTTACGCAGGAGCACGTAGCACTTCATATGCGTTTATCAATACGAATGTTGGGGAACATGTTGTATTTGATGCAGGGTGGTAAGGAATAACTTGAGATAAATTCCTTTATCAGTAGCATTAGTAAGCTTGTTAGTCTATAGAGGGCAGGATTATTTCTGTCCTCTATTTTTAGAATAAAGGACACACTATGAAAAAACTATTTCTATTGTTATCCAACCTGCTTGCTAGTTTGTTCTTTGTTTGGGTATTTACCATTTGGAGTGATACATATGTCTCCCATTATTACCCAAACGTTGTGGTACGTGATTCTTCCCCTGAAACAACTTTTCAGCATGTTGCTACACGCTTGGAAAAACTAGCAGAAGAAACGGATAGTTTTATTGCGATTCAACACCAAGATCCTAACTCAGAAGGTACTACAGTTTTTTCTTATACGACCTTTGGGGACGGAAAGTTGCCTGATGGGCTTCAGGAAAGAAAGCTTGAAGACGCTCAAAGTAGCAGTGTTGAAACAAACTATTTTGTATTCGATGGACACCTAGATATTCACTTGCTAAGGGAGGAGCTAAGTCAACTTGGCTTGACTAACATGCACCTGACAATTCCATCTAAACTATCTACGTTAATGGCTATCTTTAGTAACGGATTTCAGTTAATCAGTCTATTGATTTTCATCTTAACCTTTGGAGCACTGACTTTAATTAGTCAAATTAGCCAATTACGGTCGTCGGGCATTCGCCTCATTTCAGGAGAGAAACGGTGGTCCATTTTCCTTAGACCAGTTGGTGAGGATTTGAAAGGGATAGCTGTTGGTTTCAGTTTAGCTGGCGTGCTCGCCATTCTTATGCAAAAAATTCTGTCGCTTCCAACGGAATCCCTGATGACCATAGGAGCAGGATTGCTCAGTTATAATCTCATCTTGATGTTAATCTCTCTATTTTTCGCTCAACTCTTCGCAGTTGGGATAAAAAAGATACACCTGATGCAGATTATAAAAGGGCAAGTGCCTGTCAGAGGAATCATTAGTTTGATTTTAATCGGTCAACTATTTGCGGTTATTATTGTGATGCTGGGAATAGGAAGTAGCTTAAAGTATTCCCAAGCTTGGCAGCAGCATCGGATAGGAGAAGAGGCCTGGAGTCAGGAAAGACAGCTGGTTATCTTATCAACCAGCCGTGAAGGAATGAGTCCTGGTTTTGATGAACAAGCTCAAAGGCAACTCAGAACTTGGTATCAATTGATGGATCTGGCTGTTTCAGGCTCTATAATTTCTGTAGTGGGTAAATCCACTGTAGAGATTATGGAGCCTTTTTGAGTGTAGAAAAAAAGTCCCA